>DATAPS010000537.1:0-2644 GCA_036265085.1 Acetobacteraceae bacterium
CCCCGGAAGGCTCGGCCGGGCCGGGCGAGATCCGGAGTTTGTCGGCGACGTAGATCTCCGCACAGCGGCGCTGAAGCGCGGCGTCGGCAACATGGGCGAGCGCCATGAACGGCACCTCCACCCGCTCGCCGGCCGCGATCCGGTCCTGCACGTCGCGCGACAACGCCGGGGTGTCGCGCCAATCGCAGGTGAACAGCCGCGCATGGAGCAGGCGGCCGCGGACGTAGGGCTGCGCAGGGTGGTCCGCGATGAGGCCGGCAAACACCTCTGCGGCCTCGGGGTACCGGCCGAGCTCGAGCAGCGTGATCCCGCGGTTATCGCGCGCGTTGGGAAATTCGGGCCGCAGCGCGAGCGCGCGATCGTAGGCTTCGAGTGCCGGTTCGTTGCGGCGCGAGCCGCGTAGCGCGTTCCCGAGATTGAACAGCGCATCGGGATCGTCGGGCCGCATCGCCAGCGCTTCCTCGCAGCACGCCCTCGCTTCGGCCATCCGCCCCAGCGCCAGCAGCGCGGCGGCGCGGTTGACCAGCAGCGCCGGATCTTCGGAGCCCGCCGCGAGGGCCGTGTCGTAGGAGGCGAGCGCCTCGCCGGGGCGATCGAGCGCGTGCAGCGAAATGCCGCGGTTGTGGAGGGCGGCGAGATAGCCCGGGCGGAGGGAGATCGCGCACTCGAAGGCCGCCACCGCCTCGGCGAAGCGGCCGAGCAGGTGCAGGGTGTTGCCCCGATTGTAGTGGGCGTCCGCGTGCTCCGGGGCCGTCGCAACCGCCGCGTCGAAGCTCGCGAGCGCCTCCGCGGTGCGCCCTTCCGCCTGCAGTGCGATGCCGCGATCCGACAGAGCGCTCGCGTAGTTCGGCCGTGCGCCTGGGCGGTCGGGGGCGAGGGCGAGCGCCTTCTCGAACCACCCCAGCGCCTCCTCGACCCGTCCGGCTCGGGCGAGTTCGACGGCTAGGTTGTTCAGCGCCTCTACCGAGCGCGGCGCGTAGGCAACGGCGCGGCGGAGCAGCTGGAATCCGCGCTCTGTCGTCCCCCGCTCGATCAGCACCAAGCCGAGCAGGTGCAGCGCGTCGGCGTTCTTCGGTTCGCTGCGCAGGACCCGCTCGTACAGCTTCTGCGCCTCCGCCAGCCGGCCGCCCCGCTGATGCTCGACTGCGGCGTGAAGGAGCGCCCAGGACACGGTCAGCGCCGTCCGGTGAGCATCAGCAGGGCGTCATAGGGGATCGCCGGCAGCTCGCGCACGCGCCAGTACCAGCGCTGGAACGCATTCGCGGCTGGCGGGGGCGGGGGAGAGCGGCGCGCGTCGAGGCTCGCAAGGCGGAGGAGCATCACGCAGCGTGGCTGGTGGAAGCCGGAGCTCGCGACGTAGACTGGCCCTAGATGACCCCGCAGCAACCGCGTGACGGCGCGGGCGGAGGAGAGCGTGTCGGTGCCGGTTTCCTCAAGTATGATCCGGTCTTCCGACACCCCGCGCTCGCGGAGAAGCCGCGCCATCACACGCGCCTCCGATGGCCCGTGCCGGCCGACGCCGCCCGTTGGTACATAAAGCGGCCTTTCTCGCTCGAAGGCATACGCGGCATCGACTCGCCGGCGCAACATCGAACTCGGTTCGCCGTTGCGCAGCACCGCGCAGCCGAAGATCACGACAGCCGACGTCACGGGAGCCGTCGTCACGCGGGCGGGGTGAGCAACACGCGATTGAGGGCCGAGAACGTCTCCCACACCTCCCGCCACCCACGCGCCGCCTGCGCCTCCGGGATGCCGCGCTCCCGCAGCGCCGCCATAATCGCGCCGACGCTGCGCGCGCCGTCGATCAGGGACATCACGGGCATCGCCAGCTTCGGCATCGGCAGCGGCACGCGCAGACCGTCGAAGAAGAACGCCATCGTGCCGTCCGGGCGGATGTTGCGGGCGAGCTCTTCCGCTAGCACCTCGCGCGAGATCGGCACGGCATCCGGCGCGAACGGATCGGCGGGCGGCTGCCACTCGGCAGCCCGCACGCAGTAGAGGACATGCGTGCCGATGTTGCCGGTGAGCTGTTCGGCCAGCGCCGCCCGCTGGGTCGGCGACAGTGCAGCGGCGAGAGTGCGGAGCTTCGGATCGGGCAGATAGATGGCGGGGTCGTAGCGGATCGGCTCGATCAGACAGGTGATCCGCAATCCGGTGCCGGACAACAGCGCGTCGAGTGCGGGAATGTCGAAGGCGCGGTCGCGGGGGTTGAGCAGCAGGTCGTAGAGGCCCGCGTCGCCGCCGTCGAGATGATCGGAGAAGGAGCGGTTGAAGCGCAGCCACGCGCTCTCCGGCAGATGGCGCATCACACGCTTGGCGATGTCGAGGCGGGCGGCGGGCGGTTCGGTCTCGGGGGCGAGCGTCCGCAGCGCGTCCTGCAGCATGTAGACGCCGGTGCGGCCGTGCGGGGCGTAGAGCATCAGCCCCATCCCGCCGCCTGGCGCGAGTACGGCCTCCAACGATGCGAGGCCCGCCGCCGGGTCGGGCAGGTGATGCAGAACGCCGCAGCAATCGACGTAATCGAACGGGCCGAGGCCGGAGCGAGGCAGGTCGAGCAGCGAGGCCCGGACGAAATCGACGTTGTCGAGCCCGCGCGCCGCCAGCCGCGCCTTCGCGACGCCGGCCGCCCGCTCCGAGCGGTCGA
>DATAPS010000538.1:0-2927 GCA_036265085.1 Acetobacteraceae bacterium
CGCCTCCAACTGCACGGCCGTGCTTCTCGGGCTCCAGGACGCCCTTGTCCCGGGGGCCACGCTCAACACCTTCCCACTGCACGAAGTCCCGCTGTACAACGAGGACGATGACGGCGAGCACGCGCCGGCGGCGGTGCGCGCCCTGCGGTCCGCGATCGCGCTGAGCGACGGCGTGATCATGGTCTCCCCCGAGTACAATCACGGTATGTCAGGCGTTCTGAAGAATGCGCTCGACTGGGCGTCCCGGCCGCACGGACGCTCGGCGCTCCGGGCCAAGCCGGTGCTGACGATCACGGCCTCGCCGGCGATTACCGGCGGCGTGCGTGCGCAGCAGCAGATGAACGAAACCCTCGTCGCGATCGCTGCGCGCCTCGTGCTCCGCCCGCAGATCGTGATCGGGGGCGTGCACGAGAAGGTCCGGGATGGACGCCTGGTCGACGAAGCCGCACTGCGCTTTGCGCTTGCAGGCGTCGATGATCTTCTCGGCGAGATCAGTGCGGCGCGGCTCCTTCCGGTGGCGGCGTGACCTCATGAGCGCCACGCCCACGCCCGCGCCCGCGCCCGACGCGCCGCGGCGAGCGATGCGTCGCACGCGGCGTGGCGACGAGAAGTCCGAGCAGATCCGCTCGGCGGCGACCGAGTTGTTCCTCACGCGCGGCTACGAGGCCGTCAGCGTGGACGAGATCATCCGCGCCGTCGGTGGCTCGAAGACCAACGTCTACAATCACTTCCGCAACAAGGAAGGGCTCTTCGTCGCTGTCGTGAAAGGTCTGTGCGAAGAACTCCTCGCGTCCTTCGTTACAGTCGACGTTTCCAGCCTCGGCGTGGAAGACGGGCTGAGATCGCTCGGCCTGGCGTTGCTCGACATCCTGCTGCAGGACCGCCACCTCGCGTTTCATCGGCTCGTTATCGCCGAAACGGCACGCTTCCCTGCGCTCGGACGCGCTTGGTTCGAGAGCGGCCCGGAGACATCGCGGAGCGTCATTGCCCGGTTCATCGAGCAACAGCAGCATGCGAGGCGTCTGCGCCGGGCGGATCCGCTTCAGGCGGCCACGTTCTTCCACGACACGATCACCTTCGATCTGGTCCACCGCGCCATGCTCGGCGAAAAGCCAAGCAACGACGAGATACGCCACCGGATCGACGCGGCGATCGACGCGTTCCTGCACGGCTTCGCGCGGGCATCCGAAGCGGGACGAACGCACGGATGCTCTCCGCGCGAATGATGTCAGTACCGGCGAATGGGCAAAGCCACGCATCAGCGCGACGCCACACCGCGGTTGTGATGTCTGGCGGCACGATGAGCCGAACCGGACGAGGATAGCGCGCCTGATCCAAGGCGCGGTTTATGCCGATCGGGCCGTATATACGCCGAACACAGACAGGTCATCAGCCGCCGGCGCGCTGCGCTGGAGCATGATGTGTTTTGGGTCGAATCGGGTCAGCCGAAGAATATCGCGCTGTGACGTTCAAGTAACGTCGATTGCACGCCGCTCACTTGCCCACGTTCCCTATGCCTGGATGGTACTCCGCTCTCACGCTGGTGAACCTGAAAGCGGCGGATATCCTCAGCCGTCGCCATATCGGGCGGCTGACCGAGGAAGGCCGCGAAGCTGCGAACGCGAACATAATCGTGCTGCGTATCGGATCGCAGGCGGCGCATCGCCATGTCTTCGAGCACGCGTTGCCGCAGCGCACTGACGGGGCGTTCGACAGATGAAACCGGCATCGGATGTTCCTCTCCCGATGAAGGGAACTCCATGCTCGAGAGGCGGCGACGCCCCGCTCAAGGCTTCATCGAAACCGCGCTAAGCCACCCGCAGCGCCAATCCCGCGAAGCGGGTTCGTGCTTGGGTCGGGAGCGGTCATCAGATACGGCGGCCTGGCATCAGATCGCAACCACCGCGCGTGATTGGCTTGGAGCCCAGGCACGGCGAATGGGCTTGACCGGCCCCCGATCACCTCCCGTGGACGCGGTCACCCAGCATCTGTGCGAGCGTCGGTTCGATCGCCGCGGCCATGCGCGCCTGTCCCTCCGCCGTGGGGTGCAGCGGCGGCGCCGGTGGCGACAGCTTCGGGTCGACGAACAGCGCGGCATCCGCCGCGCCGTTCCGCATCAAAACCGGGCCGACGTCGAGATAGGTCACGCCCGACGCTGCGCCGTTGCCGTAGATCGCGGCAAGGCCGCGGTTCGTCTCGATGGTTGTCTCCGTCGCCCAGGCGCTGCGCTCGCTCGGGAGGATCCCGAGCAGCAGGATCTTCGCGTGCGGCAGCTTCTGGCGCGTCGCATCCACCACGGCTTCGACCCCGCGCACATTGGCGTCCGCCGGCCAGTGCAGGCGGCCGAGATTGTTCGCGCCGATCAGGATCACGGCGGCCTTCGGGGCGATGCCGTCGATCTCACCATGCTCGATCCGCCAGAGCAGATGCGAAGTCGCGTCGCCGGAGAAGCCGAGATTGAGCGCGTGGCGGTCGCCGTAGAATCTCTGCCAGACCGGGACGTAATCCGGCCAGGGCGGCGGCCCGGACCGCTCGTAATCCTGCGTGATCGAATCGCCGAGGAAGACGAGCTCGACCGGGCCGCGATGCAGCTCCGCGAGCTTCGCCTCGTGACGCTCCCGCCACCAGGGCGTGTCCATGCGGGAAATCGGCGTCGCCGCGAGTGGGACGCGCCCAACCGCCGGGGCGGCGGCAGCGAGCAGGAGAGCGGCGAGCGCGACAGGGACGGAACGGCGTGCGAGAAGCATGGCGGTCTCTCAGGCGAGCGTCAGATAGGCGATCGCGCCGAGCCCGACGACGATGCAGTAATAGCCGAACGGGTCGAGCGCCCAATCGTTATGCGAGCGGAAATACCGCATCAGGAACGCGGTGCTGGCAAAGGCGGTGACGCCCGCGACGACGGCCGCGATCAGCGCGGTACTGAACAC
>DATAPS010000539.1:0-8894 GCA_036265085.1 Acetobacteraceae bacterium
CACGGGAACCAAGGTCAACAGGGCTATGCGCATTATCAGGGGACTCCTTGCCGGACTTGCGAATGGCGCGTTTATATCAGCGCGAGCCGTGCGATGCTTTCAAGAGGGTGCCGCGAGGTGAGCCGGGCCAGCGGATCGCAGCCCAAGCGATAACCCGCGGCGCATTGCGCAATCAAGGAGGTCGTCCCATGGCGGTCAAACGGCTGGGCCTCATCATGCACGGGGTGACCGGGCGCATGGGCACAAACCAGCACCTCATCCGCTCCATCGTGGCGATCCGCGCGCAAGGGGGCGTCGCGCTGTCGAACGGCGATCGCGTGATGCCGGACCCCATCCTCGTCGGCCGCAATGCGGATCGCGTGGCCGAGCTTGCCAAGACTTACGGCATCGAGCGCTCCACGACCGACCTCGACGCGGCGCTCGCCGACCCGAACGACACCGTGTTCTTCGATGCCGCCACGACGCAGATGCGTCCTGCATTGCTGGAGAAGGCGATCAAAGCCGGAAAGCATGTCTATTGCGAGAAGCCCATCGCCACCAATCTGGCGGAAGCGGTCGAGTCCTGCAGGCTTGCGCGCAAGGCCGGTGTCAAGAACGGCACGGTACAGGACAAGCTTTTCCTGCCCGGGCTGATCAAGCTGCGCAAGCTGCGGGATGCCGGCTTCTTCGGACGCATGCTGTCGGTGCGCGGCGAGTTCGGCTACTGGGTGTTCGAGGGCGACTGGCAGCCGGCACAGCGCCCGTCCTGGAACTACCGCTCGGAAGATGGCGGCGGCATCATCCTCGATATGATGTGCCACTGGCGCTACGTGCTGGACAACACGTTCGGGCCGGTGAGGTCGGTCTCTTGCCTTGGCGCCACGCATATCCCGAAGCGCGTGGACGAGGCGGGGCAGACCTACGATGCGGATGCGGACGACGCGGCTTATGCGACGTTCGAGCTGGAGGGCGGGATCATCGCGCAGATCAACTCGTCCTGGTGCACGCGGGTGCGGCGCGACGATCTTGCGGTGTTCCATGTGGACGGCACGCGCGGATCGGCGGTCGCCGGCTTGCAGGAATGCCGCACGCAGGCGCGGGTGAACACGCCGAAGCCGGTGTGGAACCCCGATATCCCGCAGGCGATCGATTTCTACGCGACCTGGGAAGAGGTGCCGGACAACGAGGCCTATCCCAACGGATTCCGCGCGCAGTGGGAGCTGTTTTTGCGCTATCTCGCGGGCGAGATTACGGCGTTTCCGTGGGGCCTGGAAGCCGGCGCGAAGGGCGTGCAGCTCGCGGAGGCGGGGTTGCAGTCGTGGCGCGAGCGGCGGTGGATCGATCTGCCGGAGCTGGATTTCGCGTAGAGCGGGTCTTGACCCGCCATTGGTACCGCGTCGGTATGGCGGATCGAGATCCGCCCTACGGGAGTTTCAGATGGCGACTGTGACTTTGCCGACTGTATCGGGAGCCCTTGAACCCTACACGGCGTCGACGCCGCGTGCGTGGCCGGCCGCCACGCCGCCGTTTTCCCGCGTCGCCTTCTCCGCCGCGCACGTCGTTGCGGATCCACTGGCCGATGTCGATCCGTGGCTTCAGCCGGCGATCGACTGGGAGCGCACGATCGCCTATCGCCGGTATCTGTGGTCGCTGGGGCTCGGCGTCGCCGAGGCGATGGATACGGCGCAGCGCGGCATGGGCCTCGACTGGACAGCGAGCTTGCAGCTCATGCGCCGGTCCTTGGAGGCGGCGCCGCCGGGCGCGCTGATCGCGTGCGGTGCGGGAACGGACCATCTCGCGCCTGGGCCGCGCGTCGACATCGACGACGTCATCGCCGCGTACGAATTGCAGTGCGCCACTGTCGAAAAGCTCGGCGGCCGCATCATCCTGATGGCCTCGCGCGCGCTCGCCGGGTGTGCGCGCGGGCCGGAGGATTATCACCGCGTCTATGACCAGATCCTGACCGAGGTGCGCGAGCCGGTCATCCTGCATTGGCTTGGCGAGATGTTCGATCCGGCGCTCACGGGGTATTGGGGCCACGACGATTTCGAGGCGGCGATGGAGACGTGCCTCGCCGTGATCGAGGCGAATGCGGCGAAGGTCGACGGGATCAAGATCTCGCTGCTGGACAAGGAGAAGGAGATCGTCATGCGTCGCCGCCTGCCGCGCGGCGTTCGCATGTACACAGGCGATGACTTCAGCTATGCCGAGCTGATCGCGGGCGACGAGCAGGGCCACTCGGACGCGCTGCTCGGCATTTTCGACGCGATCGCGCCGGCCGCCGCGGCGGCGCTCGGCAGCCTGCAGCGAAACGACCTATCCACGTTCCACGACATACTGGCGCCGACGGTGCCGCTCAGCCGCTGGATCTTCCGCGCGCCGACGCGATTCTACAAAACCGGCGTGGTGTTCATGGCGTATCTGAACGGCCATCAGGATCACTTCACCATGGTCGGCGGCCAGCAATCCGCGCGCAGCCTGCCGCATCTGGCGGAGCTGTTCCGGCTGGCGGACACGGCGGGCTTGCTCGCCGATCCCGATGACGCGGCTGCGCGGATGAAGCGCGTCCTGGCGGTGCACGGGGTGTGTTGAGCACGCGGCAGGATGGCTGATCTCACCCGCCTGTCCCTCAACACGATTACCCTGCGTCCCTGGACGCTGTCGCAGGTCATCGAGTTCTGCGCGCGTCATGAGCTGCCTGCGATCGGGCCATGGCGGGACAAGATCGCCGAATACGGCCTGGATCGCACCGTTCGCCACATCCGCGACGCCGGCTTGCGTGTCTCCGGCGTGTGCCGTGGCGGCATGTTCACGCTCGACGGCGCGCTGGACGACAACCGCCGCGCGATCGACGAGGCGGCGGCGCTCGGGGCGGATTGCCTCGTGCTCGTGGTAGGCGGATTGCCGGCGGGATCGAAGGACCTCGCCGCGGCGCGCCGCATCGTCGCGGACGGCGTCGCTGCGATCCTGCCGCACGCGCGGACGGCGGGCGTGAAGCTCGCGCTGGAACCGCTGCACCCGATGACCTGCGCCGACCGCTCGGTGCTGTCCACGACGGGGCAGGCACTCGACATTGCGGAAGCGGCGGGGCCGGAAGTCGGCGTGGCGCTCGACGTGTATCACATCTGGTGGGATCCGGCTCTGGCCGCGAGCGTCGCCCGGGCGCGCGGGCGGATCCATGCGTTCCATGTCTGCGACTGGCGCGTCCCGACGCGCGACCTGGTGTTCGACCGCGGCATGATGGGCGAGGGCGCGATCGACATCCCGGGGATTCGCGCGATGGTGGAGGCGGCGGGTTACGGCGGCCTGATCGAGGTGGAGATCATGTCCGACCGCGACTGGTGGACGCGCTCTCCGGACGAGGTGATCGGCGCCGTGAAGGAGCGGTTCGCAGACAGCGTCTGATCGGTGTCTCGCCGGGCTTATCGCCGCGTCAGCCGCACCGGCAGCTTCCTGATCGTTCGCAGGAAGCTGTTGTAGCCGCGCTCGACAGGGCCGACGACTTCCACGGTCTCGAAGCGCTTCAAAATCTCTTCCCACACGATCCGCAGCTGCATTTCGCCGAGCCGGTCCCCCACACAGCGATGGATTCCCGCACCGAATGACAGATGTGCGCGAGGACGGGCGCGGTCGATGATGAACTTGTCGGCGTCCTCGATCGAGTCCTCGTCGCGATTGGCGGAGATGTACCACATCGCCACGCGCTCGCCCGCGCGGATCATCTTGCCGCGCAGCTCGACGTCTCGCGTTGCGGTTCGGCGCATGTAGATCACCGGTGTCTGCCAGCGGATCACTTCCGGCACCAGCTTCGCGATCAGCCCGTGATCCGCGCGCAGCTTGCGGTATTCGTCCGGGCTCTCGTTCAGCGCCAGCACCGATCCGGAGATCGAATTGCGTGTCGTGTCGTTGCCGCCGACGATGAGCAGCCCGAGATTGCCGGCGAGTTCGCCGAGGGGCATGTCGCGCGTCGCTTCGCCGTGCGCGAGCATAGAGATGAGGTCGGGCTTCATGGGCTGGCGTGCGCGCAGCCGCCAGAGCTCGCCGAAATAGGCCGCCATCTTCATGACCTCGGCGGTGCGCTCCTCCTCGGAATGCACGGGTGCTGCGGGATCGTCGACGTTGCAGATCGTCACGTCCGACCAGTAGAGCAGCTGGTGGCGGTCTTCCCACGGCACATCGAGCAGGATCGCCAGCATCTGCATCGTCAGCTCGATTGCGACGGCATCGACCCAATCGAAGGTCTCGTTCACGGGCAGCGCGTCCAGGATCTCGCAGGCGCGCGTGCGGATCGTCGCTTCCAGGTTCGCGAGATGCGACCGCCCCATCAGCGGCGCCACCGTGCGGCGTTGCTCGGTATGGCGCGGCGGGTCCATCATGATGAAGCTGGGACGTCGGAAGCCGTCGGCCACGTCCCTCAGCACGATGCCATCCGCCGACGAAAACGTCGCGTGGTCGAGCTCCACGGCCATCACGTCGTCGTACCGGGTGACGGACCAGTACGGGCCGTAGACGCCGTCCGCACAATAATGGACGGGATCCTCGCGGCGCAGGCGCGCGAACCACGGCCGCCACGTGTCGTCCCGGTAGAGCTCGGCGCGGCTCACGTCGAACGCGGCGAGCGGCGTTTTCGCTGGATCGGCTTGCGTGATCAGAACATCCATCGCCACCCTGCTCCCGGTCATGCTGTCCCTGAGTATACAGGCATTGACCAGGAACGAACCGTAAACTTGCGCGTGCGTGGCGCTCGCCGGAATGCGCGTGCGGCGGCGTCGACGAGGGAACCCGCGAATCACCACGTAGCCAGCATGATTGCGACGGCGACCGCCATGGCCCCCGTGCACAGCCAGCCCATGACCCAGAGCGGCCGCGGCAGGACGAAGCGGCCCATGACCGCGGAACGCGTCGCCAGCAGCATGATCACGATCATCAGCGGGACCGCGACGACCCCGTTGATGACGGCCGACCAGAACAGCGCGCGGACAGGATCGACCCCGACGAAATTGATGCCGACCCCGATCAACGTGGAGACCGCAATCGTCCCGTAGAACGCGCGCGCGTCGAGCGGCTTGCGGTCCAACCCCGTCGTCCACTCCAGCGCCTCGCCGAGCGCGTAGGCCCCGGATCCCGCGAGAACCGGGACGGCGAGCAGGCCGATGCCGATAATGCCGACGGCGAACAGCAGGAACGTGAATTCTCCGGCGAGCGGGCGCAGCGCCTCGGCCGCCTGTGACGACGTCTGGATGTCGGTGACGCCGCCCGCGTGCAGCGTCGCGGCGGTGCTGACGATGATGAACAGGCTGACCACGTTGGAGTAGCCCATCCCGACATAGGTATCGAATCTCATCCGCCGGATCTCGGCGGCCGCCTGCTGCGGCGCGTCGACGAGCGGGTGGGCGGCGGGGTCGATGCGCTCTTCCTGGGCCTCTTCGGAAGATTGCCAGAAGAAACAATACGGCGTGATCGTCGTGCCGAGGACGGCGACGATCGTGACGATGTAGTCTGTCGAGAGATCGCCATGCGGGACCACCGTGTCGAGGAGCACGGTCCCCCACGGCACGTGTGAGATCAAAGCGACCGCCACATAAGCGAGCAGGACGAAGCTGATCCATTTCAGGGTCGCGGCGTAGCGCTCATAGCTGAGGAAGATCTCCAGCGCCGCGCAGCCCACCGCGAAGCCGACGACGTAGAGCCGGACCGGACCCCCGACCAGCAACTGCAGGGCGGCGCCCATCGCGCCGAGATCCGCACCGAGGTTGATGATGTTGGCGACGAGCAGCAACCCGACGATGCCGTAGAGTAGCGGGCGGGCGTAATGCGCGCGGATGTTGCCGGCGATGCCCTGGCCGGTGACGCGGCCGATGCGGGCGCTGATCTCCTGGATTGCGGCCATCAGCGGGAAGCAGAACAGCACGACCCAGCACATGCTGAAGCCGAACTGCGCACCCGCCTGCGAGTAGGTGGCGATGCCGCTCGGGTCGTCATCGGAGGCGCCGGTGATCAGGCCAGGCCCGAGTCGGGCGAACAGGCCTTTGCGCTCCGCGGCCGTTCGCGGGGCACGATGGCGTGCGATCCGGCGGGCGAGCGGAACAAACTCATCGCCTGGGATGTCGGACGGCGGGGTGAGGTCCATGCGCGAGCGGTATTATGAGCTACGAAATCGTTTGCAAGGGAAACCGAGCGGGGCGCAGATACCCGGCTTGGCGGAACGCGGACTGTCGCCTGCGTGCTCCGCAGCGGCTTGAAGAGATCTCCTCGCCCCGAGAGTGAACTGATGGGTGATACGATTGCACGTACGACCGCTGCCGATGTCATCCGCCTCCTCGAGATCGGAACGGTCGATGCGGCGCATTCGGCATGGGCGTCGATGGAGCCGGGGGCGGACGCGGCCGATGTGGAGGCCGTAGCCGCCGCGTTCGAGGCGGCGGGGCTGGCCGCCGATGCGGAGGCCGTGTTTCGCGCAGGCGCAGAGCGGATGGCCGGCGACTACTGGTTGTTCGAGAAATACGCCGCCTTCGTTCGCAATCTCGGCCGTCCTCATGACGCGCTTGCGCTCTACGCCGTGGGGCAGGCGCGCTTTCCCGATGCGGGGATCATGTATCTCAGCGAGGGGAATCTCAGGCTCGATATCGGCGATTGGCAGGGCGCCGAGCGTGCGTTCGCCGCTGGCCGGCGCGTCTCGCCGGACTGGCTGTGGCCGGCCGTGGGGTGGGCGCGGGCTGCCGAGGCGAGCGGGGATCTCGCGCAGGCGCTGCACAGATGGCGGGCGGTTCGCACGCGCTTCCCGTCCGACGGCATCAGCCATATCGGCTATGCCGAAGCCCTCCGCGCCTGCGGGCTGACCGGCGAAGCCGCGGAAGCCGTGCGGCTGGCCGTGGCGCAATTCCCCGACGACGCGCTCGTGCGCGATCTGCACGATCGGATCGGCGGCCCGCGGGCTCCCGGAAGCGATTCGAGCTTCGACGCCCGTACGTATCGCGCGCCCGCCGATTTTCATTTGAGCCCGACGCCATTGCGCCGGGCGATCGTGATCGGCTCCTGTTTCGCTGAGGCCTGGTCGCACATGTTCGCCCGTGGCAATCCGCCGTGCCCGACCGACTTCTATCTGTTCAACAATGCCGGCGCGCTGCCGGAACGGCCGGCGCGTCCCGTCGCCGACTACGATTTCGCCGCGATCCACCTGCCGTTGCGCTCGATCCTGCCGGACGGCGCGTATATGTCGCTGCCGTTCGAGACGGCGGCATACGAGGCGCTGTTGGCGGAGTGTTGCGATCGCATCGCACTGTTTCTGCGATCCGCGATGCGGTGGAACATCTCCGACGGGCTGCTTGCCTTCGTCGGCAATTTTTTCGTGCCGCAGCAGAACCCGATGGGCCGGCTGCTGCCCCGCTGCGATCTGCGCAATCTCCGCTTCTTCGTCGAGGAGTTGAACCGGTTCCTTGCGCGCGAGGTCGCGACCTACGGCAACGCCTACATCCTCGATCTCGACGAGCTCGTCTCGACCTACGGCCGCGTCCATTTCCAGGATGACGCGGTGATCAACGTCAACCATGCCGCCATCCTCGGCGACTTCATGTGGGAAGCGGATCAGGCGCGGCTCGAGCCGACGCAGCGGATGGCGGCCAGCTATCCGATCGACTTGCACCACATCGGCGAACCGCTCTGGGCCGAGCTCGTTGCGATGTACCGCACCGTGCGTCAGGTCGACATGGTGAAGGTGGTCATCGTCGATATCGACGATACGCTCTGGCGCGGGGTCGCGGCCGACGATTCGGTCTCCGCGGTCGAGCGGATCGAAGGCTGGCCGATGGGCATGATCGAGGCCCTCGGCTTCCTCAAGCGGCGCGGCGTGCTGCTCGCCCTCGTGAGCAAGAACGAAGAGCCCACGATCGAGCGGATCTGGCCATCGATCATCCCCAACGAGCGGCTGGCGCTCGCCGATTTCGCGGTCCGCAGGATCAATTGGCGACCCAAGGCGGACAACATCGCCGAGATTCTCGAGCTCCTGAACCTCCTGCCGCGCAGCGCGCTGTTCGTCGACGACAATCCGGTGGAGCGCGCCGCGGTTCAGTCGGCATTCCCCGACATCCGAGTCATCGGACCCAACCCGTATGTCTGGCGGCGCCTGCTCCTGTGGGCGCCGGAAACGCAGGTCGCGACGATCACGGCGGAATCGGCGAAGCGGACGGAGATGGTGCAAGGCCAGGTCGAGCGCGAGACGAAGCGCAAGGTGCTGCCGCGGGCGGAGTTCCTGATGTCGCTGAAGCTCGCGGTAGCGGTGCGCCGGATCGCGCGAGCCGACGATCCGGGGTTCAAGCGCGCGCTCGAGCTGATCAACAAGACGAACCAGTTCAATACGACGGGCAAGCGCTGGACGGAGCAAGAATTCGCGGCGCTGTTCGGGGCGGGCGGGTACCTGATCGCGACGCGGGCAAAGGACAAGTTTTCCGATTACGGGATCATCGGCGTGATGATCGTGGCGCAGGCGCGCGTCGTGCAGTTCGTGATGAGCTGCCGCGTGGTGGGGCTGGATGTTGAGATCGCGACGATCGGGCACGCGCTCCGGCTGATGGCGGATGCGGGCGAGGTGCAGGCCCGTGCGGATCTTGTCGAGACCGACGCGAATCTGCTCAGCCGCGATCTCTGGCCGCGCAGCGGCTTCGCTCCTGACGGTGCCGGATGGACGCGGCCGCTCCATGAGGCGCTGCCGCTGCCGGCGCACGTGACGCTGGTCATCGAGGACGTGCCTGCGGTGGCCGTCGCCTAGAGCCGGCAAGCGGCGCGGCGGCGCGCGCTCACTCCAGCAGTGGCCGGGCCGGCAGCGGCTGGGCCAGCAACGGCTGCCCATAGCGGGTGAGATAGAAGCGGAACGGCCGATCGCGGGTCCCGGTGAACGGCGGCGGGTCCCAGGGCGGCGG
>DATAPS010000540.1:0-1714 GCA_036265085.1 Acetobacteraceae bacterium
CTTCAGGAAGCGCCCGCCCGTGCGCACGAACAGATCGGCATAGGCTTTCGTCAGCATGCCGGGATCCGACGAGGTCGGTGAGCCGCGGAAATGGATCGCTCCGATGATCTTTTCCGACACGTGCGGCTCGAGCTCGCGCAATTGCGCCCCGGTGAGCACCGCGTAGTCGATCCCGTATTGGTCGAAACGGCGTGCCTCGGCGATCTTCTCGCGCAGGCTCTCCTCGGTCCGCAGGCACCTGATCCAACCGTTCGGACGCACGAGCGCACGGGCTGCGCCGCCGGCCTCAGGAATCAGCGCCTCATGCTCATCGACGCATCGTGCCATCAGCGGCGCCAATGCCCGCGCGGAGCGCTCAATGCGCTCCGCCGTCGCGTTCTGCCAATAGCGAAACAGCCACGGCGCGATGCGCGGCAGTGCCGACAAGTGATAGACGGCATCGCGGCGATGGTTCATCGCATAGCTGAGGATGGTGCTGAATTCGCGCGGAAACGTGTAGGGGATCACCCCCTCGCGCTGGATCAGGCCGGCATTGCCGTAGCTCGTCTCCTCGCCCGCTCTGCGACGATCGACGAGGACGACATCGCGGCCGCGTTGCTGCAGACGCAGCGCGACGCTGACGCCCACCATTCCCGCACCGAGGACGATCACATCGGCACGCATCGCCATCTAGGTCGCTATCCACCATCGATCACGCCCCTTCTAACGAGCTGATCCGGCAAAGTCTCGCGATCGGAGCCGGACTCCATAGGGGCGCCCGAGTATAGCGCCCCGCAAGCTGCGTTGATCGGGAGGTGGCGCTAGGAGGCGCCATCCGTGGCAGCGAGTTCGTCCGTGAACCGCCAGACCGGGATACCGAACTTGCGGGCCTTGTCGGCGAGGTTGGCGGAGATACCGGAACCGGGGAATACGACGACACCGATCGGCAAGGCATCGAGCATCTGATCGTTGCGCTTGAACGGCGCGGCATTGCGATGCTTCGTCCAATCGGGCTTGAAGACGACCTGCGGGACGTTGCGGCTGTCGGCCCAGCAGGCAGCGATGCGCTCGGCGCCCGCGCGGGCTGCCGCCGTGGAGCAGCACCAGGTCCGGGTGCTTGGCGCGGACCTTGTCGAGCGCGTCCCAGATGCGCTGGTGATCGTTGCAGTCGGCACCCCCGGTAAAAGCGATGCGCGGGCCGGCCGGCGCCCGGAGTTCGGCATCGACGCGACGGCGGACCGTGAGGAAGTCGCGACTGTCGATCATCGTCGCGGTCAGAGCGCGGTGATTGACCATCGACCCGGAGCGCGGGCGCCAGGCGGAACCGGTCGCAGCCTCGTAGAATTCGGCCGTGTGGTCGCGGAAGAACTCGAAGGCATTGCGGCGCTCGATCAGAGCGATGCCCCGGCTGACCAGCTGCTCGAGCTCCACGGATTTGACCTCGGAGCCGTTCTGCTCGAGTTGGCTGCGGCGCTGCGCCTGTTCGTTGGTGTCGAGCTCGCGCTCGACGCGGTCGATCTTGCGGTGGAAGAGGTTGACAAACGACCAGAGCAGATCGGCGAGATCGTCCTCGAGCCGTGTCCCTGTCAGCAGATCGCTGAGCGCCTCGACTGCGGCGCCGAGGTGCGCATGCGCGGCGTCCGGTTCGGGCAATGGCCGCGGATCCGGCTCGTCCTCGCCGAAGCGGTGGCCGTAGAGCGCGAGCTCGTCGAGGAGATGCGCGGTTGGTGAAGCC
>DATAPS010000541.1:0-3477 GCA_036265085.1 Acetobacteraceae bacterium
CCGGGGACGAAGGCGCGGTTGAGGTTCACACCGTCCTCGCCCACGGAGTCCCGCGCCCCGGCCCGGAACGCCGCCGGGTTCAGGACGGGGACGAGGATGATGCGCCCACGCACGCGGTTGAGGTCGAATGCGCGCAGGAGATGGTGCAGGGCGATCGGCCCCTCGTACTCGTTCCCGTGCGTCGATCCGAATGCGACGAGTCCCTGACCGGGCGCAGTCTCGCGTCCCACCAGAACGGTCAGCGGGATCAGATGATCCCCCCAGATCGAATCATGGGGGAGCGCGATATGGTAATCCCGTCGCCCCGGCGATTCGAGATCGAGGGCTTCGGCGGTGACGATCTCGCGCGCGATCATCCGTCTACCCGATGCATTTGAACGAACGCCTCGTCCACGTCCACCCCCGGTCCCGCCATGTCGGGAATCGCGATCATACCGTCGTCGTCGAGAGCGAAAGGCTGGCTCGTCATGCCGCGCGTCAGCGCGCTCTGGCTGACGTTGAACTCGACGAAGCGCGCTCGCGGCAGGCTGGCGACGAGCTGCAGGCTGTAGCCGGTCAGCAGATGCGTGAGCCACGAATGCGGCACGACATCGAGTCCGGCCTCGTCCGTCAAGCGCGCGATCTCGCGCGCGACGGTCAGCCCGCCGCAGCGGGAGAGATCCGGCTGGATTACGTCGGCGCAGCGCATCCGTATGAAGCGCTCGAACTCCCACACCGTCGCGAGTTGCTCCCCAGCCGCGACCGGCACCGGACTTTGCGCCCGCACCGCCGCATATTCCTCGAACCGCTCGGGATGGATGAAATCCTCGACCCAGCCGACGCCATACGCGGCGAGCCACGCGCACATCGTTTCCGCCTCGCGCCGGCTCCGGATCCCGGCCGCAGCCCGGTCGGGGTCGCGCCAGCCCGCGCCATACCAACCGGGATCGACCAGCAGGTCGCGATCCGGCCCCAGCGCCTCGCGCGCGGCCGCGACCAGTTCGCGGTCGCGCCCTGGGTCCTCTCCGAACACCCCCCAGCCGAACTTCACCGCGCGATAGCCGCGCGCGACATAGTCCCGCGCCGCCACCGCCATCCCCTCCGGCGTGTCGCGGAACAGGGTGGAGGCATAGGCCCGCACCCGGTCGCGCCGCCGCCCGCCGAGCAGTGCGGCGATCGAGATTCCGAGCGCCTGCGACCGGATCGACCAGAGCGCGTTGTCGATCGCGGAGATGCACTGCATCGCTACCCCGCGCCGCCCGTAATAGGCGCTCCCGACATACAGCCTGTCCCACACGCGCTCCGGCGCGAGCGGGTCCTGACCTACGACGAGATCGCGCAGCGTGCGGAACCCGAGCACCGCCATGCTCTCGCCCACGATGCAGGCCGTCGCGACGGAGGGCAGCGTCTCGACATCGGCCCAGCCGGTCAACCCGGCATCGGTGCTGACCTTGACCAGCAACTGCCAGTCGCCGTTGTCGGTCGCCTCCGCCCCGCCCGCCTGGGTTCGATACGCTTCCGAGCCGCGCAGCAGGATCGGCTCCACGCCGGTGACGCGCATCAGCTCCGTCGGACGCCCCAGAACACCGGCGCCCCCCTGACGAAATCGATGAGATTCGCGCGATGAGCGCTCGGCTGGAAGAACGTCCCCGTCGGCCAAAATGGCACTTCCTGGAAGGCAAGCGCCTGCATGTCCCCGCAGATCCGCTTCTGCACGTCGAGACCGGAGGCGTCCACCCAGTCAGCGCGCAGCGCCTCCATTCTCGCCGAGCCGTACCACCCCGGCACGCCGGCTTTTCCGTTCCCGCGGAGATAGGCGTGAGCCGCCGGGTTCGCGAGGCCGAGGCCGAGTGCCCAGGTGCTGAACAGGTTCCACCCGCCCTTGTCCGGCGGGTCCTGCTTGGCGAGCCGCGGCAGCATCGTGCCCCAGTCCATCGCCTGATAATCCACGTTGACGCCGCCGCGCTTCAGCGCGTCGGCGGCGACCTGGCTCATCTGATTGATCGCCTGGAAGTCGCTCGGGACCAGGAAGACGACCTTCTCGTTCCTGTAGCCCGCGGCATCGAGGTCGCGCTTCACCCGCTCGGCGTCGAGCTTCGCCGGCAGCGACTCCAGCCCGACATCGCTCGCCATCGAGCTGCCCGGCACGAAGAAGCCCACATGGTCGCGCCAGAATGCCCTGTCGTCCCCGGCGACCGCCAGCATGAACTCGGACTGCACGAAGGCGCCGAGCAGCGCGCGGCGGATCTTCTCGTTATCGAACGGCGGATAGAGGTGGTTGGGTCGCAGCAGGCTGAAGAAGCCGAACACCTCGATCGTTTCGACGCGCAGACCGGGCTTGCCGCGCAGCAGCGGCAGAAGATCGAAGGCGGGCAGTTCCCACCAGTCCACCTCGCCTGCCTGCAACGCCGCCGCCGCCGTGGCAGGATCGGGCAAGACCTTCCACTCGACGCGGTCGAAATGCACGGCCCGCGGCCCGGCGAGGAAGCTGGGCGCGCCGCCCGAACGCGGCACGTAGTCGGGATTGCGCTCATAGACCGTGAGCGCACCCGCCACGCGCTGCGTCGCAACGAACCGGTACGGGCCGCTGCCGACCGGCTCCGTCACCTGCGTGTTGGGGTCCGTCTTGGCGAGCCGTTCCGGCATGATCACGCAGATGTTCGAGTTCGCTTTGCCGAGCGCGTCGGGCAGGAGCGGGAAGGGGCGCTTCAGCCGAAAGACGAGCGTCCTGTCGTCGGGCGCGCTGATCTCGTCCGTTGCCGCGATCAGCGACTGCCCAAACGTGTCCTTTTTTCCCCAGCGCTGAACGCTGGCGACGCAGTCGCGCGCAAGCACGGGCGTGCCGTCGTGGAATTTCAGTCCGTCGCGCAGCTTGATGCTCCAGCGCTTGCCGTCGTCGTCGATCGCGTGCCCTTCGGCCATCTGCGGCTGCGGCTTCAGGTTTTCATCGACGCCGTAGAGCTGATCGTAGACGAGGAAACCGTGGTTGCGTGTGACCGCCCCGGTCGTCTGCACCGGATCGAGCAGCGTCAGATCGCTCTGCGGCACGAAGCGCAACGTGGTCGCGCTGTCGGCCCGAACGAAGCGCGGCGCGGCGACCGCCGCGGCGGAGCCGGCGAGGAAGGTGCGGCGACGCATCATGTTCCTCCTTGGAAGCCTGCGTTAGGTCGGCGTCCCGTGCCACCAATGCTCGGACGGGTTGCTGTGCATGATTGCCTCGATCGTCGCTTCCGAGACGCGCGGCAACGGCGTGCCCTCGACCAGATGGTTCGCGCGGCGAAGACCTTCCAGACTTTCTTCCACCCCCGCATAGGGGAAGTCGGTGCCCCAGAAGATCTTGTTCCGGTCGGCGACGTTGTATTCCTGCGCCGAGACCAACATGTTCCAGAACTGCCACGGCCGGTAGTGCAGCGCCGAGACCTCCGCGTAGACGTTCGCGTTCTTGCGGATTACGGCGATACATTCGTCAACCCAGGGATGGCCCATATGCGCCATGAT
>DATAPS010000542.1:0-3158 GCA_036265085.1 Acetobacteraceae bacterium
GGCGCGCTGCCGCTGATGCTCGAGCGCGGCACCGGCTCGGAGCTGCGCTTCCCGCTCGGCGTCACAATCGTCGGGGGTCTGCTGCTGAGCCAGCTTCTCACGCTCTACACCACGCCGGTCATCTATCTCGCCCTCGAGCGCACGCGGCTGCGCCTCGTCGGCCATCCGCCCGGTCCGCAGCCGGCGCCCGCCGAGTGAATTTCTCCGCCCCCTTTATCCTCCGCCCGGTCGCGACAATCCTGCTCGCGATCGGTCTGCTGATCAGCGGCGGCGTCGCCTACAACTTTCTCCCCGTCTCCGCGCTTCCCCGCGTCGACATCCCTGTCATCGTCGTATTCGCTGCCCAACCCGGCGCGGATCCGGAGACGCTCGCCGCCTCCGTCACTGCGCCGCTGGAACGTCACCTCGCCCAGATCGCCGGCGTGACGAACGTAACCTCGTTCAGCTCGACCGGCTCGGCCTCGATCGTCGTGATGTTCGATATCGACCGGGACATCGACGCCGCCGCCCACGACGTCCAAGGCGCGATCAACGCGGCGTCCCTCGATCTTCCGTCCGATCTGCCGACACGGCCGCGCTTCCGGAAATTCAACCCGGCCGACGCGCCGATCATGACGATCGCACTGACCTCCGACACGCTTTCGACTGCGCAGATCTATGATGCGGCCGACAGCATTCTCGCGCAGCGCCTGAGCCAGATCAGCGGCGTCGCGCAGGTCCAACTCAATGGCGCCGAGCAGCCCGCGGTGCGCGTGCGGGTGAGCCCGCCCGCTCTCACCGCCGCTGGCATCTCGGCGCAGGATGTCTACACCGCCATCCGCACCGAGAACGTCACCAGCCCCGTCGGCGGCTTCGAGGGACCGGATACGGCGGAGACGGTCGGAACCAACGGCCAGCTCCGGACTGCCAAGGACTACCGCGGCCTCGTCCTGAAGAGCGTGAACGGCGCCATCGTCCGCCTTGCGGACGTGGCCTCCGTCGTCGACGCCACGGCCAATTCGCGGCTCGCCGCCTGGTACGACAGCAAACCCGCGATCCTGCTGACGGTCACCAAGGAAGCCGACGCCAACGTCATCGAGACCGTCGACGCCATCAAGGCCGCGCTGCCGCAGGTGATGGGATGGATGCCCTCCGGCATCGACCTGACGATCCTGACGGATCGCACGCAAACCATCCGCGCGAGCGTCGCCGACGTGCAGTACACGCTGCTGCTCAGCATCGCCGGCGTCCTGCTCGTGGTCTTCCTGTTCATGCGGCGGCTGTTGCCCACGGTCGCGGCCGGCGTAACGGTGCCGCTTTCCCTCTGCGGCACGCTCGCCGCGATGTGGCTGTACGGCTTCGCGCTCGACAATTTCTCGCTGATGGCACTCACGATCTCGGTCGGGTTCGTCGTCGACGACGCGATCGTCATGATCGAGAATATCGTCCGCCATCAGGAGCACGGCGAAACGCCACTGGCGGCCGCCCTGAATGGCGCGCGCCAAATTGGTTTCACTGTCGTCTCGATCAGCCTGTCGCTCGTGGCGGTGTTCATCCCGCTGCTGTTCATGGGCGGCATCCTCGGCCGCCTGTTCCACGAGTTCGCGACCACGCTGACGGTGGCGATCCTGATCTCCGCCGCTGTGTCGCTGACGCTCACGCCGATGCTGTGCGGGCGGTTCATGAAGCCGCCCGCACAACGCGCTTCACGCTCCACTTTCTGGTCGCGCGCCGGCGGCGTCGTCGAGCGAGCGTTCGACTCGAGCCTGCGCCTCTATGCCCGCACGCTCGAGCGCGTGCTGTGTCGCCGTCGTCTGACGCTTCTCGCCACCTTCGGCATCGTGGCGCTCACGATCGCCGCATGGGTCGAGATCCCAAAGGGATTCTTCCCGACCCAGGACACGGGGTTGCTCCAGGGCGGCACCATCGCCGACCCGAGCGTGTCCTTCCGGCAGATGAGCCGTTTGCAGCAAGCGGTGGTGGATGTGATCCGGCAGGATCCCGCGGTCGCCGCGGTCGGCTCGACGGTCGGCGTGAGCAGCGGGTTCAACTCGCTGAACCGCGGCCAGCTCACCGTCGGCCTGAAGCCGCTCTCCGAGCGGAATGTGAGCTCGGAACAAATCATCGCGCGGCTGCGCCCGAAGCTGCAGCAGCTCGGCGGCGTCCAGACCTATCTCTACTCCGTGCAGGACATCCGTGGCGGCGGTCCCTCCGGCAACTCCAACCAGTTCGTGCTGCTCGATCAGGACATCCCGGAACTGCGGGATTGGGCGGAACGGGTAGTCGAGAAATTGCGCACCGTGCCCGGCATCACCGACGTTTCCAGCGACCAGGACCGCGCCGGACCCGAGGCCAACGTCGTGGTCGACCGCGCGGCGGCCGCCCGGCTAGGGGTCAGCATGTCGGCGGTCGATAACGCCCTGAACGATGCGTTCTCGCAGCGTCAGATGTCGATCATCTACACTGACCGGAACCAGTATCACGTCGTGCTGGAGGTCGACCCGGCGCTGCAGACCGACCCGAGCTATCTCAGCCGCATCTATGTCGGCGCAACCACGAACAAGCTCGGCACCAGCACCGCCTCGAGCACGCTCGGAACCGCCAGCGGAACAACGAACGGAACGGGCGGTGCAAGCCTCGGCGTGACCGCCGCGACCAGTGCCACGCCGCAAACCGGAGCGAGCACGGTGGCGGTAAATGCCGCCTCGTCCGGCGGTGGCGTTGCAACTGGGATCGCGACGGGAACCGGCGGCGTGATCGGCGCGAAGCAGGTGCCGCTCGGCAGTGTCGCGCATGTGGAGCGCGACACTGCGCCGCTCGGCGTCCGGCACCAGGGCCAGTTCCCATCCGCGACCGTGACCTTCAACATCGCCGATGGTGTAGCGCAGGCGGACGCGATGGCGCGCGTGCAGCAGGCGGCGGCCGACCTGGTGATGCCCGAAACCGTGCGTACACAGTTCGGCGGCAATTTCAGCCTCGTCGCCCAGAGCCTGTCGTCCGAACCTCTGCTCCTCCTCGCGGCGCTGATCGCGATCTACATCGTGCTCGGCGTGCTGTACGAGAGCCTGACGCAACCGATCACGATCATCTCGACGCTGCCTTCCGCCGGCCTCGGGGCGCTCCTCGCCCTTTGGGTCACCGGCTACGAGCTCTCGATCATGGGGATCATCGGCATCCTG
>DATAPS010000543.1:0-3008 GCA_036265085.1 Acetobacteraceae bacterium
GCGTCGACGAGGGCGGAGAAGATGATCTGACAGGCATAGACCTGCTTCGCCCAGATCTGGCCCCAGATGTTCTTTGAGACCACCACCTTGGTGAGCGATTCCAGCATCGCGCTCACCGTGCGCAGACGCTCCGTGTCCGCGGCGTCCATCTCGCCGAGCTCGATCTTCCCCTCGTGGACGAATTCGAGATAGCCGGGATCGACGAGCGCGCCGCCGTAATTCGGGATGCAGCCGATGACGCGCTCCATCCCGCCTTTTCCCGCCTGCTTCAGCAGGTCGGCGATCAGCGGCTCGTTGAAGCCGTTCTGATAGGAGACGATGAACCCGTCCGGCCCGAGCAGGGGGATGACCAGCCGCGCCGCGCTCTCCGTGTCCTGCGACTTGGTGGCGATCATCACGCACTCGAGCGGGCCTTCCAGCCGGTCGGGCATTGTCGCTTTGACGGGAAAGCGCATCTCGCCGCGGATGCCGTCGATGTACATGCCGTTCTCGTTCATCGCCCGCACGTGCTCGGCCCAGCGATCGACCAGCAGCACGTCGTGTCCGGCGCGGCTCATGTGCGAGCCCGCGAGCCCGCCGATCGCGCCGGCACCAATGATCGTGACCTTCATGAGCGTGCTCCCATCGCATCCTCTCGCAGCAACGCTGCCGCCTTCTCGCCGATCATCATTGCCGCCGCATTGGTGTTGCCGTTGATCAGTGTCGGTATGACCGAGGCATCCGCGATGCGCAGCCCGTCGATCCCCGCACGCGCAGACGCGGATCGACGACGGACTCGGCGTCGCCGCCCATGCGGCACGTACCGACCCCGTGGAACGCATTGCTTGCACGTGCGCGGATTTCGGCTTTCAGACCCGCGTCGTCGTCGCCGGACGCGCCGGGGGCCATTTCGGCGTTGATTACAAGCTGCAGCTCGCGATCCTGCATCAGCCGCCGCATCTGCCGCGCACCACGCAACAGCACGTCGAGATCCCGGCGGTCGCTGAGATATCGCGGTGCGATCACCGGCGGTGCGGCCGGGTCGGCGGAGCGGAGCCGCACGGTGCCGCGGCTGCTCGGGCGGCCTTGATTGACGACGACGGAAAACCCCTCCTGGCGCGGCAATCGCTTCCACGCGCTCACCCCGACATTTCCGATCAGGCCGATGCGGACCTGAACCTGGACGTCCGGCATCTCCAATCCTGGTTCGGTGCGGAAGAACCCGCCGGTCGCCACCGTGGTCTGCGAAATGATGCCTCGCCGCCGCACGACGTAGTCGAGACATGCCGCCGCGCCGCGCATTGGGTGCATGTAGCGATAGGCCGTCACCGGTGCGGAGCAGGCATATTGCAGGCGATAGCACAGGTGATTCTGCAGATTGCTGCCGACCGCAGGGGCGTCGCGCACGACCTCGATCCCGTGTTCACGGAGATGGTCGGCGGGGCCGATCCCCGACAGCATTAACAGCTTCGCCGAGTTCACGGCGCCCCCGCACAGGACAACCCCACTCTCGGCAAACACGCGATGGAGCCCGCCGCCGCGACGCAGCTCGATCCCCCGCGCGCGGCCTCGCTCGATGATGACGCGCGCGGCCGTCGTACCCGTTTCGATCGTCAGGTTCGGCCGACGCCGCGCTGGACGCAAGAATGCCGTCGCAGCGCTCTGGCGGCGACCGCTGCCGATCGTGCGGTCGTAGTGACCGAATCCGTCCATCGACGGGCCATTGAGATCATCGAGGATCGCGTGACCGGCGCGGCGCATCGCCTCGAGGAACAGATCGCAGATCGGCACGTCAGGCGATCCGCGGGTAACCGAGAGCGGGCCGTCCGTGCCATGCAAGGCGTCCGCGCCGCGTTCGTTGCATTCGGTCGCGCGGAAGAACGGCAGCACGTCCTCCCAACTCCAGCCCTCGCATCCGTCCTTGCGCCACAGGTCGTATTCGCGGGGGTGGCCCCGCACATACAGCATGCCGTTAATCGTGCTCGATCCGCCCAGCACGCGACCCGCAGCCCAGAGCAAGCGACGGTTGTTCAGTTCCGGTTCGGGCTCGGTCTGGTAGCTCCAATTGAATCGGGGAGAGGTCGAGGTTCGGAACAGCAGACCGGGCACGCCGAGCAGGAGATCGCGATCCGGGCCGCCCGCCTCGCCCAGCCAGACCCGCACGTTCGGATCTTCGGAAAGCCGGGCTGCGACGATCGACCCGGCCGAACCGGCGCCGACGATGAGATAGTCGTAACTCTCTCTGCCGGAGCTGCGACCATTTGTCGCAGTGCTCATTTGGCACTCGGATCCTGACCGCGGAAATGTGTGACGAAAGCGGTGGCGAAATCGATGATGTGCTCGGCCATCTCGCGCCCGATCTCCGCGGTCGAGTATCGGGAATCGCCCGAGAGGACGCCCGTCCTCGGTCATCGCCGCGGTGTCGAGCGGCATGCTGATCGGAACGCCGCGGAACTCTACCGAGGAGACGCTGCGCGTCGGCAGGCCGATCGCCTGCTTCCAGAGCCGGCGTTCCGGCACGAGGTCCTGGCGCACGAGGTCGGCGAAGTAATGCAAATAGACCGATGTGATCGGGTCGCCCCCGTGGCCGATCTTCGCGCCGGACGCCTCGGCGGGTAGCAGCTTCGCCCAGCGCTCGGCGGGGAAGACGCGCCAGAGGTGGATGATCGGAACCATCACGCCGAATGCCGCTGCCACGCGGCGTGTCGCGGTCTCGAGATGTGGGGCGTTGCTGGTCTGGCCGTTCAGGATGACGAGGTGGCGAAGCCCGTGGGCGAGCAGGCTCGCGCACAGGTCGCGCGTGACGGCGACGAGCGTTTCCGGCTGCAGGCTCATGCAGCCTGGAAGCGTGCGGAAGAATTCGGAATTTCCGAACGGTAGGACCGGCGCCATCACCGCACCCGATCGTCGCGCGACTTCATCGGCGATCGGCTCGGCGAGCACGAAGTCGCCCATCGGCGCGTTCGGACCCTGCTCCTCTTGCGCGCCCATTGGCATCAGGATGACCGGCGGATCGGCGAGGCGGTCCT
>DATAPS010000544.1:0-6932 GCA_036265085.1 Acetobacteraceae bacterium
GACCACAAGGTCAAGTCCGTCCAGGTCCAGGATCAGTCGCTGCTCGCGGAGCTGAAGGAGAAGCTTCCGAACGGCCGCACCTTCGTGTCGACCACTGCCGTGCCCGCGTACATCGAGAACACGCTGAAGGCCTCGGGGGCAAGCTATACCGGCGTGGTGCCGAACATGTTCTGGAGCACGATTCTCTCCTGGCTGATCCCGCTCGGCATCTTCGGTTTCTTCTGGATCTTCGTCTTCCGCCGGATGGCGCAGCGCTTTGGCGGCGAGGGCGGGCTGATGTCGATCGGCAAGTCGCGTGCCAAGATCTACGTCGAGACCGATACCAAGACGACCTTCGCGGATGTCGCGGGCGCCGAGGAGGCGAAGGAGGAACTCCAGGAGATTGTCGACTTCCTGAAGGATCCGAGCCGCTACAGCCGGCTTGGCGCCCATGTTCCGAAAGGCGTGCTGCTGGTCGGCCCCCCCGGCACCGGCAAGACGCTTCTGGCCCGCGCGGTCGCGGGCGAGGCGGGCGTCCCCTTCTTCTCCATCTCCGGGTCGGAGTTCGTGGAGATGTTCGTGGGCGTGGGCGCCGCCCGGGTCCGCGACCTCTTCCAACAGGCGACCCAGCGGGCGCCGGCTATCGTGTTCATCGACGAGCTCGACGCGCTGGGCCGCGCCCGAGGCGCCTATGGCGGCTTCGGCGGGAACGACGAGAAGGAGCAGACTCTCAACCAGCTTCTCGTCGAGCTCGACGGGTTCGACCCACGCGTGGGGATCGTGCTGCTGGCTGCGACGAACCGGCCGGAGATCCTCGATCCTGCGCTGCTCCGCGCGGGGCGGTTCGATCGGCAGGTGCTGGTGGACCGGCCCGACCGCCACGCACGGCGGGCGATCATCGCGCTCCACCTCAAGAAGATCCGGATGGCGGCGAACGTCGACCCCGACAAGATCGCTGAGTTGACGCCGGGCCTGACCGGGGCGGATCTCGCCAATGTCATCAACGAGGCGGCGCTCCTGGCAACCCGGCGGAACGCGACCGAAGTGGAGATGGAGGACATCAACGAGGCGATCGAGCGGAGCCTGGCCGGCTTGTCGCGGCGCTCACGGGTGTTGCAGCCGAAAGAGCGGGAAATCGTCGCGTTCCACGAGATGGGGCACGCGCTCGTGGCGATCACGCTGCCCGGCTCGGATCCGGTGCATAAGGTATCGATCATTCCGCGCGGCGTCGGCGCGCTCGGTTACACGATCCAGCGTCCCACCGAGGACCGCTACCTGATGACCCGCGAGGAGCTGGAGAACCGGATGGCGGTGCTGCTCGGGGGGCGCGCGGCGGAAACGCTGGTATTCGACTCGGTGACCACGGGCGCCGCGGACGACCTGCAACGGGCGACCGACATGGCGCGCGCGATGGTGGCGCGATTCGGCATGGTCGACAGCTTCGGGCCGGCGGCGTTCGAAAAGGAGCCGCGCAGCTTCATCGGCGGTCCGGGCCCGATGATGCCCGACCCGGGCCGGCCCGACATGAGCGAGGCAACTGCCCAGACCATCGACGAACTGGTCCGCGGAATCGTGCGCCACGCCCTCGATCGCGCCATCGAAGTTCTGCGCCAGCGCCGCGACGTGCTCGAGCGGACATCCCGCGCGCTGCTCGAGCGCGAAACGCTGAACGCCGAGGATATCGTGCGGATCGCGGAAGAGCGGACCCCGGCGCCGGCGTGAGCCGGCGGAATCAGGGGTTTTGCGGAGGAGCTCTGGCGTTCGGCGAGCCTGGAGCGAAACGCCAGACGCTGATGCGCGCTGCGCCATGGGTGCGATCGTCGAGACAGGGCAGCGGGAGCGGGAGCGGCTCGTCGCGCGCCGTTTCGGCGACCAGCAGAGCATTCGGCGCGAGCCAGCCCGCGCTCGTGAGGGCCGTGACGGCGACGGGGACCAAGTTCTGGCGGTACGGCGGATCGAGGAACACGAGAGAAGCGGGCGCACCGCTCGGCGGAGGCCGGGTCGCGTCGATGGCGAGGACGCGCGACGCGGCTTCGGCGCCGCAGGTGGCGATGTTGCGCCGGAGCGCGGCGAGTGCCGCGTGGTCGCGCTCCAAAAATGTGGCGTTTGCGGCGCCGCGGGAGATGGCTTCCAGGCCGAGCGCACCGGTGCCGGCGAAGGCATCGAGCACGACCGCGCCCTCGACAGCCTCGCGGCCCGCCCACGGTGCGTGCCAGAGCAAGTCGAACAGCGCCTGCCGCAGGCGGTCGGACGTCGGCCGCGTCGCGGTCCCGGGGGGTGCCACGAGCGTCCGCCCCCGCCACGCGCCCGCGACAATTCTCAAGCCGAGGGCCTCACCCGGCGACGGGGAGCTGCTCGCGCATTACCTTCGCCGTGACCTCCTCGACCGCACCTTCCGGTAGCGATCCGAGCTGGAACGGCCCGTAGGCGACGCGGATCAGCCGGCTCACCTGCAAGCCGAGATGCTGCATCACGCGCCGCACCTCGCGGTTGCGGCCTTCGCGGAGCGCGACAGTGAGCCAAACGTTGTCGCCGCGCTTGCTGTCGATCCCGGCTTCGATCGGGCCGTAACGGACGCCCGCGACCGTGATGCCTTTCCCCAGCCGCGCGAGTTCCGCGTTCGTCGGCATCCCGAATACGCGCACGCGGTAGCGGCGGAGCCAGCCGGTCGCGGGTAGTTCCAGCCGGCGCGCGAGCTCGCCGTCATTGGTGAGCAGCAGCAGGCCCTCGCTGTTGAGATCGAGCCGTCCGACGCTGACCACGCGGGGCAGACCTGGCGGCAGGCGCTCGAACACCGTGGGCCGGCCTTCGGGGTCGCGGTGGGTGGTCACGAGCCCGACCGGCTTGTGATAGCGGAACAACCGCGTACGTTCGGGCGGATCGACGAGCTTGGTGCCGACGACCACGAGGTCGCCGTGCGCGACGAAAGTGGCGGGATGCGTGACCACGACGTTGTTGAGACGCACGCGCCCTTCCGCGATCAGCTTCTCCGCGTCGCGGCGGCTGGCGACGCCGGCGCGCGCGAGCCATTTGGCGATGCGCTCGCCGGTTCGTCCGGCCGCCCCGGGTTCCGGTGCGATCATTTCGTGCAGGCGGCGACGAGCGCGTCGAAGATGCGGCGGTCGCCCGGGTCGATGTGGAATTCGGGATGCCACTGCACGCCGAGACAGAAGCGGTAGCGGCGGTCCTCGATCCCCTCGATGACGCCGTCGGGCGCGGTGGCGTCAATCGCCGCGTGCGGCCCGGGATCGCGCACCGCTTGGTGGTGCGAGGAGTTCACGCGCATCGCGTCCGCGGCGACGATCTGGTGCAGCAGCGTGCCGGGGACGATGCGGACGGGATGGCCGGGCTCATGGCGCGGATTGGGCTGCTCGTGGGCGAGCGCGTCTGTGATGCTGTCGGGGATATGCTGGATCAGCGTGCCGCCGAGCGCGACCGCCAGAAGCTGTTGGCCGCCGCAGATGCCGAGGACGGGCATGTTGCGATCGAGGGCGGCGCGCACGAGGGCGAGCTCGGCTTCGGTCCGGCCTTCCTTCAGCGTGACGCGGCCATGCCGTCCGCCATCGCCGTAGAGCGTCGGATCAACGTCGAACGCGCCGCCGGTAACGACCAAGGCATCCAGCGTGTCGAGATAGGCCGACGCGAGATCGGGATGATGCGACAGTGCCACGGGCAATCCGCCCGCCGCCGCGATCGCGTCGGCGTAGTTCGCGCGCAGGGCGTACCAGGGGTATTTCGAGTAGCCGCCGGGCTTTTCGCTGTCCAGCGTGAGGCCGATCGTCGGGCGGGCGGTTCTGCTCATGCGCCGTGGGTTAGCGTTGGCGCGCGCGCACTGGCAAGCGCGGCGGAGTCAGACGGTCTTCCGGCTGTCAGCGAGGCCCTTGCCCATGAGCAGGCCGAGCTCGCCAGGGCGGTCGCTGTATTCGCGCATCGTGCGGTAGGGCACCGCGGTGATCTCCGTGATGACGTTCAACTTCGCGGCGACGTCGAGCGCGCTGAACTTCCCGGCCCTGGGTCTCCGCTCGAACAAGGCCGCGACTGCCTGGAGCGTGCGCACGGGCACGATGCCCAGCACCCGAACATGCTCCGGCGTCATATCGCCAGGCGTGAGGGTGCGGCTCGGCGCCGCGTAGCCCGTCGAGCTGGCCGCCTCGCGGCTCTCCGACAGCTTGGCCCCGGAGGCCTTCGCCCCGGGCGGCGGCGTTGCGGTCAGGTCGCTCGCCCGAAAGTCGAGCTCGGCCCCGTTGTCCTGTGCGATGAAAACCCGGTCCCCGTCGCACTCAACCACCGTGCCGCTGCGATGGCCGTCGCGGTGCCAGACCCTCTGTCCCATCGAAAACATGCTCTCGTCCCTTCAGAGGCGCGCGCAAGCCGCGGCATCCATCTCGCCGGTATGGCACCGCCAGTTTCTCCAGGCGAGACGGGCTCGGAGTTGGACCTACTTTACGTCCCAGTGTCCGCCCCCGAGAACTCAGGTCTGTCTTCGTCTCTGTCGACCAGCCCGCTGAAGGCGGAATGACAGGGCGGGCTGCACGGCGTCCACAACTGCCGCTCAGTTTACCGGCGCTGCTCCTCCAAAGCGGATATCCCGGGCTGCCGTGGATGGTCTCGGCCGTCCGAGGCCGCCCCGCTTCCGGGACGAAGGGAGGGGCAGAATGCCATGCGGTGACTGCGATGGCTTGCTTTGTTTATCGCGTTCTATGCGTGTCTGGCACCGATGGCGCATGTCCTGGAGTTCCCGAACAAGCTGCGCCTCGATGGCTCATTGTGGCTCGCCGTCCAACAACATCTTTCCAATGGCCGGGGGCCTGCGATCGGCGCACCGACGGAGATCGGTGGTCTCGTCACAATCAGCGTAGTGGACGGCGCTGTCTCGGTGCAATTTTCCCGACTGCTCACGAACCCGGTGAAACGATGCGGCTGTGCAGTTCGTGCGTCAGCTTTTCCACGCGCTCGGTCAGTGTCATGACGGCTTGCGTGAGCTTCGTGTTCTGTTCGAGCATCTGCACCAGCATCGCGGTCTGGCTCGCTGTCGAGTCCTGGCGTTCCTGGCTGAGGCGATGCAGTTCCTCGCGATGTTGCGCATCGGCGATCGAACTGACCTTGTCGCGATCCGCCTGGCGGGTCTGCGCCAGCAGAATCAACGGCGCCGCATAGGCGGCCTGCAAGCTGAACGCCAAGTTCAGCAAGATGAACGGGTACAGGTCGAACACCCATATGCCGACGATGTTGACCAGGATCCAGACCGTCACAATGACGGTTTGCGCGATCAGAAACACCGGCGTGCCGAAAAAGCGGGCGAACGCCTCGGCTTTCAGTGCGAACCAGTCGTCACCGAATACCGACTGTAGGTGCGCGTGCGGCATATGGAACCGCGTGTGGGTGCCGCTCATGCCCTCCTGGACACGCGCCGCCGTTGCGTCAGCGGAGGTCTTCTCGCTCATTTTCATGCTCCAGTTCGATGCGCCTCATTGCGGCTGCAGGCCATCTTTCCGGTTCGTTCCGAGGCTGTTAACACTCGCGCGTGGACCGCTGCAACTCGCCGGTTCTGTCGGGTTCCGCACGATGAGCGGAACGTCTGCTGCTTCCGTATCGTTTCCGAATCTCAAGGAGAAGGAAACTGGCCACCTCGTTCATCATCAAAGCCGTTGAACCGACCGACCGTTCGCGCTGGCAGCCGCTTTGGGAGGGATATCAGACCTTCCGCAAGCCGCCGGCGGAAGTAACCGAGATGACGTGGCGGCGCTTTTTCGATGGCCTCGAGCCTGTGCACGCGCTGGTTGCCGAAGAGGGAGAGGCGCTGATCGGGTTCGCGCACTACCTCTTCCACCGTTCGACCGCACAGCTCGGTTGCGTCTGCTATCTGCAGGACATGTTCACGGTCGAGGCTGCGCGAGGACGGGGCGTGGGCCGGGCCTTCATCGAAGCCGTCTGCACGAGGGCCAAGGCTACGGGCGCGAGCCGCGTCTACTGGAATACGCAAGAAAACAACACGACGGCGCGCGCCCTCTACGACAAGGTCGCAATACTCAGCGGCTTCGTCCAATACCGGAAGAACTTGTGACCGTCGCGCACACCCGCGCTCCGGCGCGAACAGCGCGGCGGCGGCGTCAGCGCGGGACCGCGGTGCGGCGCGAGGCGATCGCGAGGGCGACGCCGCCGAGGATGCAGACGCTCGCGACGGCGAGGCGCAGGGTCAGCGGCTCGGACAGGAACATGACCGCGCCCAGCGCCGCGAGGATGGGGACGGTCAGTTGCACGGTCGCCGCCTGGCTGCCTGAGAGATGCGGCAGCGCGCGATACCAGATCGCGTAGCCGACCCCGGAGGTGAGGCTGCCGGAGAGCACGGCCAGCGCGATGGCCGCCGTCGTCGTGTGTCCGCGCGCGACGATCAGCAACGCGAGCGGGATGCAGAAGGCGACGGTGCGAAGAAAATTTCCGGCGGTCTCGCCGAGCGGGTTCCGCGCGCCGCGTCCCCTGATCGAGTAGACACCCCAGGCGATGCCCGCCGTCATCATCAGGAGGCTGCCGGCGAGATCGGGCGTATTCAGGCCGGGGAGCAGCAGATAGACAAAGGCGGCGAACGCGATCGCCAGACCCGTGATCTCCGGGCCGGTCGGGTGTTCGCCGCGGCCGATGCTCCAGGCGATCATCGTGCCCTGCACCGACGTGAACAGGATCAGCGCGCCGGTCGCCGCGCCGAGACGGAGATAGGCCAGCGAGAACGCGAAGGCGTAGGCGAAGAGCGCGAAGGCGCAAGGCCAGTTTCCGTGCTTTCCGCGCCACGATGCGGTCCCCGATTGCAGCAACGTGAGGAGCACGAGCGCGACTGCGCCGGACACCAGCCTGATCGCGGTGAAGCTCGCCGCGTCGATCGCGCCATCCCCCAGGGCGGCGCGGGCGAGCAGCGAGTTCGCGGCGAAGGCCGCCATCGCAACGAATGTCAGCAGGAT
>DATAPS010000545.1:0-3752 GCA_036265085.1 Acetobacteraceae bacterium
CCTGGGATAGGGCGGCGCGGTCGAGGATCGCGAGACCGGTGCGGCCGCGCAAGCCCGGGACAACGCGGGTCAACGCGAGCCAACCCGCGATGGACCGCGTTCCCTCCAAGCGAGCGGCAGTTTCGCGAAGCGGCGCCCCGCTATTGGCGACGAGCAGGTGCCGGGCGTGGATCGAGGACTGACCTGCTTTGGCTTTGGCGCGCAACTGTTGACGGTCCCGAGTAGGCCGCTTGGTTGGTTAGAAGCGCCGCCGGACCCGCGCTGGGCTTTTGCGTGGTCGGGAGCGCGCCGCAGTCTGGCGCTGGCGACGAGACGCCCGGTCCTCGTCCGGGTCAGCAGCGGTGTGGGCGATAATCTTGATGCTTGGTCTCTCCGGATTGGGGAGAGCCGGTTGTTGCCGGGATTGCGCGGATTCGGCGCCGGCAGGCGCCCTGCGGCTCCTGTTCGACTTGCCGGAGGGGAAGGCGTCGATCTCCGTCAGATCAGGGGTCACTCGGAGGCCGGCACGCTGCTGCTCCTCGACGAAGGAGGAGGGACGCGAGAACTCCGGTCGTGGTCCATTCCAGTTGGCTCACCGAAATCGACCGTGATTTCTGATTCATCCCGCGGCGGCGCTCGCGGGAGGTGCGCTCGTCGTCCGAGCGCCGGCGTCGGATGTTCTGGCTCGCCAGGGTCCGCCACCGGGCCAGCTGGGAGTCGCGGTGGTGTCGAGTGGACCGGGAGCGCGGTATCGTCGGCGTTGCATGGTCACCGGGGAGCCGGCGGAGGTGTTGCACGACCGGCGCAGCGAGCGCGAGGTACTGGGCCGGCTGCTTGCGGCGGTGCGTGGTGGCCAGAGCCGGGTGCTGGTGTTGTGCGGCGAGCCGGGGGTTGGCAAGACGGCACTGGTGGAGTCCGCGATCGGCTCCGCGTCGGGGTTCCGGGTGGTGCGGGCGGTCGGTGTGGAGTCAGAGATGGAGCTGGCGTTCGCGGCGCTGCAGCAATTGTGCGCGCCGGTGTTGGATCGGCTGGACCGGCTCGCTGCCCCTCAGCAGGACGCGCTCGCCGTGGCGTTCGGGCTGCGTGCGGGGGAGGCGCCGGATCGGTTTTTGGTGGGGTTGGCGGTGCTGAGCCTGTTGGCCGAGGTGGCCGAGGAGCGGCCGCTTGTGTGCGTGGTTGATGACGCGCAGTGGCTTGATCGGGCTTCGGCGCAGGCGCTGGTGTTCGTGGCGCGGCGGTTGTTGGCGGAGTCGGTCGCGCTGGTGTTGGTGACGCGTGACCCGAGCGATGCGCTGGAGGGATTGCCGAAGCTGGCGCTCGAGGGACTTCGTGATCGTGATGCGCGTGCGCTGTTGGGCTCGGCGTTGCGCATGCCGTTGGATGAGCGGGTGCGGGAGCGGCTGGTGGCCGAGACTCGGGGTAACCCGCTCGCGTTGTTGGAGTTGCCGCGGGGGTTGACGCCAGCTGAGCTGGCTGGCGGGTTCGGGTTGCTCGACGCGCCGGGGCTGTCGGGACGGATCGAGGAAAGCTTTCGCAGCCGCCTAGAAGGCCTTCCGGTCGAGACCCGGCGGCTGTTGCTGGTGGCGGCGGCGGAGCCGGTCGGCGACCCGGTGCTGGTGTGGCGCGCAGCGGGGCGGCTCGGGATCGGCGTCCAGGCGGCGGCCGACACCGACGGTTTGCTCGCGATCGGCGCGCGGGTGACCTTCCGTCATCCGCTGGTCCGCTCATCCGTGTATCGCGCGGCGTCGCCGGATGACAGGCGGGCCGTGCATCGTGCGCTGGCGCTCGCGACCGATCCTGACATCGATCCCGATCGACGCGCCTGGCATCTTGCCCAAGCGACGCCAGGGTTCGACGAGGACGTCGCCTGCGAGCTTGAGCGCTCGGCGAGCCGCGCTCAGGCGCGCGGTGGGTTGGCGGCGGCGGCCGCGTTCCTGGAGCGTGCCGCCGCGCTGACGCCCGAGCCCTCGCGACGCGCTGGACGGGCGCTGGCCGCGGCACAGGCCAAATACCACGCCGGTGCGATCGACGTGGCCCTCCGGCTCGTCGCGATCGCAGAATCGGGACCGCTCGACGAGCTCCAGCGCGCGCGTGTAGACCTGCTTCATGCCCAAATCGCGTTCGCTGTGAACCGCGGCAACGACGCTCCCCCGCTGCTGCTCAAGGCCGCCAAAGGACTCGAGCCGCTTGACGTCACACTAGCTCGCGAAACCTACCTCGAAGCGCTCTCCGCGGCGATCTTCGCCGGCCGGCTCGCCAACGCCGATGGTCTGCTGGAGGTCGCTTGGGCCGCCCGCGCCGCGCCCCGGTCGCCGGACCGGCCGCGGGCGGCCGACCTGCTCCTCGACGGCCTCGCACTCTTGGTGACGATGGGGTACCCGGCCGGGACGCCGATCTTGAAGCGGGCCCTGACCGCCTTCGGCAATCCAGAGACCTCGAGAGAGGAGGACATTCGCTGGCTCTGGATCGCCTGCCACATCGCCCACGATTTATGGGACTACGACACATGGCGCACGCTCTCCACTCGCTTCGTCCAGCTCGCCCGGAATGCTGGCGCGCTCACCGTGCTCCCGGTCGCCCTCAACAATCTCATGGTCATGCACCTGCACGCAGGCGAGCTGGCCGCGGCCGCTTCCATGCTCGAGGAGGCGGAGGCCCTCACCGAGGCGACCGGCAGTCACCTCGCGCCCTACGGTGCCGTGTTCTTCGACGCATGGCGGGGCCGGGAAGCCGAGACCTCCGAGCTAATCGAGGCCACCACGCAGGAGGTGGCGGACCGGGGTGAGGGAGCGGGGTTGACCCTCATTTATTACGCGCGCTCGGTGCTCTACAACGGCCTTGGACGCTATGAGGACGCGCTGGCCGCCGCCCAGCAGGCGAGCGCATATCCTCAGGAGCTGGGCATGTCGACCTGGGGGCTGCTCGAGCTCGTTGAGGCGGCGACCCGGACCGGGCAACCTCAGGCGGCTGCCGACGCGCTCCAACGGCTGTCGGAAACGACACAGGCCACTGGCAGCGACTGGGGGCTCGGGCTCGAGGCTCGCTCGCGAGCGCTGTTGAGCGACGGCGACGACGCCGAACGGCTCTACCGGGAGGCGATCGAACGGCTCGCCCGCACTCGCGTCCGCTTCGCGCTCGGCCGCGCTCACCTGCTCTATGGCGAGTGGTTGCGCCGGGAGCGCCGCCGGCTCGACGCGCGCGAGCAGCTGCGTACGGCGCACGAGCATTTCAGCGCCTTCGGCACGGAGGCCTTCGCCGAACGCGCCCGGGTCGAGCTCGAGGCGACCGGCGAGCACGCCCGCAAACGGACCGTGGAGACGAGCGACGACCTGACGGCGCAAGAAGCGCAGATCTCCCGCCTCGCGGCCGAGGGAGCCACGAACCAAGAGATCGCCGCGCAGCTATTCATCAGCCCCAGCACCGTCGACTACCACCTACGCAAGGCTTTCCGGAAGCTCGGAGTGAAGTCCCGCCACGAACTCAAACAGCACGTGCTCCAGCCAAGCGTAAATACCACACGTGCGGCGGGGAGCCCCGACCCTCCCGCGTAGCGGCTGACCCTCGGGTGGCTGTTGCTCCGAGCCTGCTTGGGCCGACTCCAATGCACCGCTCGTCGACAGCGCGGAGACTTCCTATGCCGGCAACTCGGGCGTCTCGGCCCCGCCGGAGTCTGCCCTGCCTTGCGCGGATGGGAGGGAAGGCGACAGCGCCGAGGGGCCGGCGTGAGCCCGCGCCTCGCCGTTCGCGAAATGCGGGACCTCACTCAGCACGCG
>DATAPS010000546.1:0-5644 GCA_036265085.1 Acetobacteraceae bacterium
ATCCTGCGCCCGGTCTGCCGGATGCTCGGCGTGAGCGAAATCCCCGACCTGCTGAAGCTACCCTCGCAGGCCGATGTCGTTACCGTGGACTGGGCCGCCCACGCCCGGATGGTGGAAGCCGAGAAGGCGGCCACCGCCGCCGGCCTGCCGCCGCCGCCCTGGGAGCCGCCGCCGTTCACCGGCACCCGCGATCGGCCGTTCCGCTTCTATCTCACCCGCTACGGGCAGCCGCTCCTGGCCCACCCGCTCCTGGAGTGAGCGCGCGGCGCGGCGGTTCCCGCAGCGAAGCGCAGCGGGTCAGCCCGAAGTCAGCTGGATCGCGAGCAGAAGGAGCTCAACAAGTTCAGGCAGATTGCTTCACGGTCGCGGCTGCCGGTGTTGCCAGCTTCCCCGGGTCGGCCGTAGCGGCGCCTGGGGTCGCGTAGATATCGCGCGCCCGCTTGAGGAACGCATTCACCATCCGCCGCACGGCCTCGTTGAACACGACACCGATCGCGGCGCGCAGGACCGGGTTGCGGAACTCGAAATCCACGAAGAAATTGACCCGGCACCCGCGTGGATCGGGCGTGAACTTCCACTCGTTGTTCAGGTACCGAAACGGCCCATGCTCATATTGCACCCGCACGCGGTGCGGGCGTTCGAGCGTCACGCGGCTGGTGAACGTTTCCCGGAACGGCCCGAAGCCGATCGTCAGATCCGCGACAAGCTCCGTCTCGGTCTTGGTCCGGACGCGCGCCGCGACACACCACGGCAGGAACTTGGGATAAGACCCGACGTCGGCGACGAGATCGAACAGCTGCTCATCGGTATAGGCGACGATCTTCGTCTCGGCGTGTGTCGGCATCTCAGGCGGCGGCTTGTGCGAGGCGCGCGGATTTCAGCCGGGCGAAATCGGCGTCCGCGTGATACGAGCTGCGGGTCAGCGGCGTCGCCGAAACCAGCAGGAACCCCTTGGCGCGCGCCATCGCCGCATAATCCGCGAACGCGTCGGGCGTCACGAACTCCGCCACGGCCGCATGCTTCACCGTCGGCTGCAGATATTGTCCGAGCGTGAGGAAATCGACGTCCGCGACACGCAGGTCGTCCATCACCTGCGCGACCTCCATCCGCTCCTCGCCGAGCCCGACCATCATCCCGGATTTGGTGAAGATCGTCGGATCAAGCGACTTCACGTCGTCGAGCAACCGCAGCGACTGGAAATAGCGCGCGCCCGGCCGGATCGTCGGATACAGCCGCGGCACGGTTTCGAGATTGTGGTTGAACACGTCCGGCCGCGCTTCCACGACGACGTCGAGCGCGCCGTCCTTGCGCAGGAAGTCGGGCGTCAGAACCTCGATCGTCGTCTCCGGGGCGGCCTCGCGGATGGCGCGGATCACCGCCGCGAAATGCGCGGCGCCGCCGTCGCGCAGATCGTCGCGGTCGACGGACGTGATCACGATGTGCCGGAGTCCGAGCTTGGCAACCGCATCGCCGACGCGGCGTGGCTCATCGGCATCGAGCGGACCGGGCAATCCCGTGCGCACGTTGCAGAAGGCGCACGCGCGCGTGCAGGTGTCGCCCATGATCATCATGGTGGCGTGGCGCTGCGACCAGCATTCGCCGATATTGGGGCAGGCGGCCTCTTCGCATACGGTCACAAGCCGGTTCGCCCGCATCAGTTCCCGCGTCTCGTGGTACACGGGGTGTGAGGGCGCGCGCACGCGAATCCATTCCGGCTTGCGCTGGATCGGATTATCCGGGCGGTGCGCCTTCTCAGGGTGGCGCAGTACCACCGCGCCGCCCTGGCGGTGATCGACGACGACTCTCGACGGCATCGGGTGAGCCCCCTCCAGGGGCGGCGCGAATACGGACCTAGAAGTGGATGGCACGGCCGTACGCGTCAAGAATGGCTTCGTGCATGGTTTCGCTGACCGTGGGATGCGGGAAGACGGTATTGATCAGCTCGACCTCGGTACTCTCGAGCGTACGCGCGATCGCATAGCCCTGGATCATCTCAGTCACCTCCGCGCCGCACATATGCGCCCCGAGCAATTCGCCGGTCTTCGCGTCGAACACGGTCTTCACCATGCCCTCCGGCTCGCCCATGGCGATCGCCTTGCCGTTGCCGATGAACGGAAACCGGCCGACCTTCACCTCGTGGCCGGACGACTTCGCCTTCGCCTCGGTGAGGCCCACGGACGCGACCTGCGGGCGGCAATAGGTGCAGCCGGGGATGTTCGTCCAGTCGAGCGGATGCACGTCGTTCAGCCCTGCGATCTTCTCGACGCAGACGACACCCTCGTGGCTCGCCTTGTGCGCGAGCCAAGGCGGCCCGCAAAGGTCGCCGATCGCATACACGCCGGGTTCGCCGGTGCGGCAGTATTCGTCGATCTGCACGTGCGTGCGATCGACCTGAATACGGGTACCTTCCAGGCCGATGTTCTCGACATTGCCGACGATCCCGACCGCGGAGATGATCCGATCGACCGTCAGCTCGTCCGTCTTGTCGCCGTTCGCGACCGTGGCGGTGACTGTTTCGCCGTTCTTCCGCGCGCCCTTCACGGTCGCGCCGGTCATGATCTTGATGCCCTGTTTCTCGAACGCCTTGCGCGCGAAAGCTGAGATCTCCTCGTCCTCCACCGGCAGCACGCGGTCGAGCACTTCCACCACGGTCACCTCGGCGCCCATGTTCCGGTAGAAACTCGCGAACTCGATGCCGATCGCGCCGGAGCCGACAACCAGCAGCGATTTCGGCATCGCCGTCGGCACCATCGCCTCCTTGTAGCTCCAGATCAGCTTGCCGTCGGTTTCCATGCCCGGCAGTTGCCGTGCGCGGGCGCCGGTTGCGAGAATGATGTGCGGCGCCGTCAGCGTGGCGTTGCTCTTGCCGGTCACCGCCACCGTATTCTTCCCGGCGAGCGCGCCGGCCCCGTCGAACACCGCGACCTTGTTCTTCTTGAGCAGGTGTCCGACGCCGGAGGCGAGCTGCTTCGACACGGCCCGCGAGCGCTTCACGACCTTGCCGATGTCGTAGCGGATGTTGTCGGCGGCGAAGCCGAACTCGTCGAGATGGTGCAGCAGGTGGTTGATCTCGGAGCTGCGCAGCAGCGCCTTGGTCGGAATGCAGCCCCAGTTCAGGCAGATCCCGCCGAGATGCTCGCGCTCGACGACGGCGGTCTTCATGCCGAGCTGGGCGGCACGGATCGCGGCAACGTAGCCGCCGGGTCCGCCGCCGATGACGACGAGGTCGAAGGAAGTATCCGCCATAGATTCACCTCGTAGGGCGGGTTTCGACCCGCCTTCGCTACGCGTCCGATGGCGGGTCAAGACCCGCCCTGCGACGAACGCCCGTTACAACATAAGACTGAGCGGGTCCTCGACAACGCGCTTGAACTCGGCCAGCCACTCGGCGCCGAGCGCACCGTCGACGACGCGGTGATCGACCGACAGCGTGCACGTCATCATCGTCGCGACGGTGATCTCGTCGCCCTTCACCACCGGCCGCTTCTGGCCCGCGGAAATAGCGAGGATGGCGGATTGCGGCGGGTTGATGATCGCCGCGAACTCGCTGACCCCGTACATGCCCATGTTCGAGATCGAGAAGCCGCCGCCCTGGAACTCCTCGAGTTTGAGCTTGCCGGCCTTCGCGCGGGCGGCAAGATCCTTCATCTCGTTGCTGATGGCCGCGAGCCCATTTTGGTCAGCGCGACGGATCACTGGCGTGATCAGCCCGTCGGGGATCGACACGGCCACGCTGATGTCGACGTCGTCGTAGAGGATGATGTTGTCCTCAGTGTAGGTCGAATTCACCTTCGGCACGCGCCGCAGCGTGATGGCGGCGGCCTTGATGATCAGGTCGTTCACCGAGAGCTTGAACGCGGCAGGCCCGTCTTTCGCGCTCTTTGCGTTCAGGTCGGCGCGCAGTTTGAGCAGCGCGTCGATGTCCACGTCGATCGACACATAGAAGTGCGGAACGGTCTGCTTCGCCTCGGTCAGCCGCCGCGCGATCACCTTCCGCATCGTGCTGTTGGGCACCAGCGTGTGCGGCGCCGTGATGCTCGGCATGGGCGCGGGCGCGCGAACGGGCGCAGGCTGTGGCTGCGCCGCGGGTTGCGCTACGGCCGCAGGCGCAGGCGCCGCCGCGGCGGCCGGCTTGGCGGACTGCGCGGCCTCGATGTCGGCCTTCACGATGCGCCCGTTCGGTCCGCTGCCCTTCAGGGTCGACAGGTCGATCCCGGCGAGCTTCGCCATCTTGCGCGCGAGCGGGGATGCGAACACGCGCTCGCCGCCTTCGATATGTCCGTTGCGGGCCGGGGCCGGGGCGCTCGCCGGCTGGGCTGCGGGCGCAGGAGCGGCGGCGGCGGCAGGCGCAGGTGCGGGCGCTGCGGCGGGAGCGCCGGAAGGCACGGCCTCGCCGTCCTCGACCAGCACGGCGATCGGGTCGTTCACTTTCACGCCCGCGGTGCCGTCGGCCACCAGGATCTTGCCGAGGACGCCCTCGTCCACGGCCTCCACCTCCATTGTCGCCTTGTCGGTCTCGATCTCGGCGATCACGTCGCCGGCCTTGACCTGATCCCCCTCCTTCTTGAGCCAGCGGGCGAGCGTGCCCTCGGTCATGGTCGGGCTAAGCGCCGGCATCAGGATGTTCGTGGCCATCTCTTGCGTTCCCCCTGCCCCGTTCAGGCGATCTTCCGAACCGCGTCGATCACCCATTCGGGCTGCGGCAGCGCGAGTTTTTCGAGATTGGCGGCGTAGGGCAACGGCACGTCGAGCCCGTGCACCCGCACCGGCGGCGCGTCGAGCCAGTCGAAGCAGTTTTCCAGCACCTGCATCGCCACCTCGGCGCCGATGCCGGCGAACGGCCACCCTTCCTCGACGGTGACGAGCCGGTTGGTCTTCTTCACGCTGTTCACGATCGCCGCTGCGTCGAGCGGGCGCAGCGAGCGCAGGTTGATCACCTCCGCGCTGATCCCCTGCCCGGCCAGCGCCTCCGCCGCCTTCATCGCGACGCCGACCATGATCGAGAACGCCACGATCGTGACGTGCTCGCCCGGACGCTCGATCCGGGCCTTCCCGATGGGCAGGACGAAATCCTCGGCGGTCGGGCATTCGAAGGTCTGGCCGTAGAGGATCTCGTTCTCCAGCACGATCACCGGGTTCGGATCGCGGATCGCGGCCCGCAGCAGCCCCTTGGCGTCCGCCGACGACCAGGGGGCGACCACCTTCAGGCCGGGGCAATGGGCATACCAGCTCGCGTAGCACTGGCTGTGCTGGGCCGCGACACGGGAGGCGGCGCCGTTCGGGCCGCGGAACACGATGGGGGTGCCCATCTGGCCGCCGGACATGTAGAGCGTCTTGGCGGCGGAGTTGATGATCTGGTCCATCGCCTGCATGGCGAAGTTGAAGGTCATGAACTCGACGATGGGCTTCAGGCCATTCAGGGCGGCGCCGACGGACATGCCAGTGAAGCCGTGCTCGGTGATGGGGGTGTCGATCACGCGCTTAGGGCCGAATTCGTCGAGCAGACCCTGGCTGATCTTGTACGCGCCCTGATACTGCGCGACTTCCTCGCCCATCAGGAACACGTCGGCGTCGCGCCGCATCTCGGCGGCCATCGCGTCGCGGAGCGCCTCGCGGACCGTGATCGGGGTCGTCGGCCCCCAAT
>DATAPS010000547.1:0-3287 GCA_036265085.1 Acetobacteraceae bacterium
AGAAGTTGTAGCGATAGGCGGGATGCGGACCCGCATCCAACGCCGCGTTGAACCGGGCGAGGCGCAGCGCCATGCAGACCGCGAACATCAGGCACGGCATGAAGCCGTAGCCGCGCGCGCTCTGGAGGGACCAGAGATAGAGCACGAAGGAGGGCGCGACCCCGAAACAGAGGAAATCGGTCAGACTGTCGAACTCGGCGCCGAAACGGGAGGTCGCCTTCAGCAAACGGGCGATGCGGCCGTCGAGCCCGTCGATGCACGCCGCCACCGCTATCGCGACAGCGGCCGAACCGAACCTCCCTTCGATTGCGAACCGCATCGACGTGAGGCCCGCGCAGAGCCCGAGCATCGTCAGCAAGTTCGGGATCATGCGGTTGAAGGAAGGCCCCTTGAATCGCGGGCGCGCGCGACGGCCGCGGCGAAGGCGGGCTTGCAGGCGGCGGATCCGGTGGTCGAACGGCGGCGGCGCGTTCATGAGGGGAGCTCGGCGATCACCGTCTCGCCACCGATCATGGTCTGGCCGACCGACACCAGCGGCTGCACGCCGGCCGGCAGGTAGGTGTCGGTGCGGCTGCCGAACCGGATCAGGCCGAAACGCTCTCCCGTGCGGACGGGATCGCCTTCGCGGACATGGCAGAGGATCCGCCGCGCGATGAGTCCCGCGATCTGGACCACCGCGATCTCGTCGCCTCCGGCCAGACGGATTGCCAATGCGTTGCGCTCGTTCTCGTCGCTCGCCTTGTCGAGGTTGGCATTCATGAACTGTCCCGCGCGGTAGGCGATCCGGACGACGGTGCCTTCGACCGGCATGCGGTTCACATGGACGTCCAGGACCGAGAGAAAGATGCCGACGCGCCACCGCGGCGCCGGCCCGAGACCGAGCTCCGGCGGCGGCACGGCTGGCGCGACGGACACGACGCGGCCGTCGGCCGGGGCGACGACCACGCCGGGGCGCGCCGGCGGCACGCGGTCCGGATCGCGGAAGAAGAAGAGGCAGAACAGGACGAAGGCGACGCCGATCCAGCTCAACCATCCCGCGACGAGGAGGCCGACCAGCACGAGGATCAGGCCCGCGCCGATGAACGGCCATCCCGCGCGATGGGGCGGCGCAAATACGAGGCGCATGGAATCGAGGATGCTCATGGGCCTACGCTGTCGGCAGGCCGGGGGTTATCGCGTCTTCAACCTTGTCGGGCAACACTGCCGTGGAAGGATGGACGAGCTCAGAGCGGCACCTCCTTACCGCGCGATCGTCGATGCCGTCGGCATCGGGTGTCCCCTTCCGTCGGACGGCGTGCTGAATACCTGGCCGGGGAAGATCAGCCTGGGGTCGCGAATCTGCGCTTTGTTGGCCTCGTAGATGACCGTGTAGCGGGTGCCCTGGCCGTACACACGGCGAGCGATGCGCCAGAGATTCTGGCCGGGCTGAACGACGAAATGCCCGGCCCCGAGATCTGCGACGGGCACTTCCGCGCGCTGGAATGGCAACTCGATCCGCGCGGCTACCCGTCCGTTCGTGTCGACCTGGTCGACGCGCACAGAATGATCGCCGGTCGCGACCGTGCCGGCCACTGCCATCGTCCACCGGCCGCTGGCGTCGGCCTTCGTCTCCCCGACCGGTTTGGTGTCGACATAGGTCCGTATCGCCGCCTGCGGAGGAGCGGACCCTGCGAAGGAGACGTCGCCCTTCTCATCGTAGTCGAGCGTGTCGAGCCCGAGGCGGCGGCTGGCGCCTTGGATGACCTGCGCGGGACCGTTCATCGGGATCTGCAGGGCGAGCGGCGCGGCGGCAATACCCGAGTGCTGCACGCTCGCCGCCTCTGTCTCGGTCTGGGGAACCACGACCACGACCGGCTTATCGCCCCCGGCGGTGCCGCCCCCGGCCGACGCTTCGCTGAGGGTCAGCGTCTGCAGGCCGGGACCGAGGGGCTTCTCCGGCACCATCGTCCACTGCCCCTGCGCATCCGCCCGGGCGTGACCGATGGCCGCCCCGTTCGCCGTAACCGTGATCTCGGCGTCCGGGGCTGCCCGGCCGGCGATGACCGTGTCGCCTTTCGGCGTGACGCGCACGATATCGAAGGCAGGCGCCTCCGGCTTCGACGCGACCCCTGCCGCTGCTTGTGCCTGGACTTGCGAGGGGGGTGCGGCAGTTTCGAGGACCGTATGCACGGGAGGCGGGGTACGATCGGCATGGACGATCACCCACGCGGTCACGCCGCAGAGCGCGACGGCGGCACTGACTGCCGCGATCATCGGAAGCGGTGCGCGGCCAGACCTGGGCGGATCCGGAACCGTCATGCGGCAAAGTTAGTGCGACTGTCGGCTGACCGCAATCCGTAAGCTATCGCGACATGCCGCCGCCAATCCAAACGAGGAGAATGGCCGCGGTCGCCGCCAAGGCGCTCGCGCCCCGGTCGCCCCAGCCGCGCCGACGCAGGCCCGCGAGGATCGCGAGCGCGAGAAGCGGCGCACAGGCGGCCCAATCGACGCGGTTGAAACTACGATGCGGCAGGGCGCCGGCGCTCAACACGACTGCGACGGCGACCCCGGCGATGCCTCCCGCCACCGGCCACATGCTCCGCAGGCGCGTCCGAGGTGCTGCGAGCATCCCTGCGCAGCCCGCGGTCATGACGAGGGCGAACGCCGCCCCTCGGGCTACGCCGCCGGCCAGATGCAACGCGGCCCAAAGCGAGAATCCGGCAGCAAGCAGCGGCAACGGACCGGGAAGATGACGGGCCAGTGCGCAGAGCGCCGCGATGGACAGCGCCGCCGCGGCGAGCGCGATCAGGCCGTTCCGGGGTGGGACGACGAAGGGCGCGCCGACGAGCCACCAAGCGCCGACGATCGCCGCGGCGATCAGCAGGGCGAACGCGAGGGCTGAGGTGCGCAGGCGTTCGCCCGCGAGCCCGCAGGCGAACATCCCGAGGACAAGCTCGGGCAGCCGGTCGACGGGCGCGCGGGGGCGGAGGGCGGTGTCCCCGAGCATCACGAGGAGGCCGGCGAGAATTGCGAGCGTCGGGGCGACGCCCGAGAGAGCTTGACGCCGCTGCGGCCGCAGCGGCAGCAAGACGCTCGCGGCGGCGAGGAGCAGGCCCACCGCGAGCGCGGCGAGGGCGCCCGGAGCCGCCTGGCCGAGCAACAACTCACCTCTTTGCCGGAGTGCGTGCGCGAGCATGATTTCGGCATCGCGCGCGCCCCGCGCCGCCGTCAAGCTACCGTCCGGGAGAAGGGGACCACCGATGCCACGTGATTTCACCCAGCGGAACTTGCGGCTGCCGATGCGGGTG
>DATAPS010000548.1:0-5762 GCA_036265085.1 Acetobacteraceae bacterium
TGGCCCTCGGGCCGCCGCCCGAGGATTATCCCGACCCTGCGCAGAGCCTCCCGCGACCGCCGAACGATCATCTCTCCTACGCGCTCACGTGGTATGGCCTCGCCGCGACGCTGCTCGTCGTCTTCCTCCTCTATGCCCGCAAAGTGATCTCCCGATGATGGATGCCCCGCTCGCCAACGATGCCTACACGCGCCTCGCCGCCCGTTTCGCCCGCATCGCGACGGTCAACGAGGCCGGCGCGATCCTCTACTGGGACGCCTCCACGATGATGCCGGTCGGCGGGGCGGCTGCCCGCGCCGACCAGCTCGCCGTCCTCGCGGGCGTCGCGCACGGGATGATCACGGCGCCTGAGTTCGCCGATGACCTCGCCGCAGCCGAGCTTGTCGAACGGGACGCGGGCGGCGATCCATGGCGCGACGCCAATCTGCACCTGATGCGACACGCGCATGTCCGGGCAACGGCGCTGTCGCCTGCGCTGGTCGAAGCGACGACGCGCGCGAATTCGGAATGCGAGCAGATCTGGCGCGAGGCGCGGGCGAAGGCGGATTTCACGCTGGTCCGTGCCGCCCTCGCGCGCGTCGTGGCTCTCGTGCGCGAAACCGCGGATGCGCTCGCGCCGGCGCTCGACCTGAGCCCTTACGACGCCCTGATGGATGGCTCGCAGCGAGGCCTGCGTGCGACGGAGATCGAGACCGTCTTCGCGGAATACGAGGCGTTCCTCAGTGAAGCGCTGCCGCGGGCCGAGGCGTTGCAGGCGAGCCGCCCGACGGCCGTCCCCCCGCCGGGACCATTCCCCGTCGCAACGCAGGAGGCATTGTGCCGACGGCTGTCGGAGGCTGCCGGGCTCGACTACGCCCACGCGCGGCTCGATCGATCTGCACATCCGTTCTGCGGCGGCCTGCCGAGCGATGTGCGGATCACCACACGTTACAACGAGGGCGACTTCGCCAGCGCACTGATGAGCGTCTTGCACGAGACTGGTCACGCGCTCTACGAGCGCGGCCTGCCGCCTGCACATGCGCGCCAGCCGGTCGGTGAGAACGCCGGGATGGCAGTGCACGAGAGCCAGTCGCTCATCATCGAGATGCAGGCGTCCCGCTCCGATGCTTACCTCTCCTGGTTGGCGCCGGAACTCCACCGCGCGTTCGGCGGCAACCCTGCTCTATATGCGCCCGAGAATCTCATCCGCCTCCAGCGCCGGGTTGCCCGCAGCTTCATTCGGGTCGACGCCGACGAGATGACGTATCCGGCGCACGTCATCCTCCGCTTCCGCCTCGAGCGCGCGATCCTCGCGGGCGACCTCGCGGTGTCGGATATCCCCGGCGCCTGGAACGACGGGATGCGCGCCATGCTCGGGATCGTCCCGCCCGACGATGCTCGGGGCTGTCTGCAGGACATCCACTGGTACGACGGGCTGTTCGGCTATTTCCCGAACTACACGCTCGGCGCGATGACCGCCGCCCAACTGATGGCCGCCGCCCGCCGTGTCGAGCCGGATCTCGACGCAGCTCTCGCCTGCGGCGATCTGAGCCCGCTGCTCGGCTGGCTGAGGGCGAACATCCACGCGCGCGGCAATCTGCTCGGCTTCAGCGACCTGCTCCGCGCCGCGACCGGCGAGCCGCTGAATCCCGCCCATTTCAAGGAGCACCTGCGCGCCCGATATCTGCGCGGATGAAATATATCTCCACCCGCGGCCAAGCCCCTATCCGCGACTTCGCCGGCGTACTGTTGGCGGGTCTGGCGGAGGATGGCGGCCTCTACGTCCCGCAAGTTTGGCCGGAGTTCGCCGCCGCCGACTGGCGGGCGATGCGGGGGCTTCCGTACGCGGAGCTTGTCGCCCGTGTGATGCAGCCGTTCGTCGGCACGACCCTGAAATTCGCGCGCCTCCAGGAGCTCTGCCGCGACACCTATGCCGGCTTCGACCATCCCGCGGTGGTGCCCCTGGTTCAGCTCGAGACCGGCATCTGGGCAATGGAGCTGTTCCACGGCCCGACGCTCGCCTTCAAGGACCTCGCCCTCCAGCTGCTCGGCCGCCTGTTCACCGAGGTGCTCGCCGCCCAGGATTCGCGGGTGACGATCGTCGGCGCAACCTCGGGCGATACCGGCTCGGCGGCGATCGAGGCCTGCGCCGGAAAGGACCGGATCGACATTGTCATTCTGTATCCGGACGGCCGCACGAGCGAGGTGCAGCGCCGTCAGATGACGACGGTCCGCGCCGCGAACGTGGGTTGCCTCGCCGTCGACGGCAGCTTCGACGACTGCCAGGATCTCGTGAAGGCGATGTTCGCCGATGTGCCGTTCCGCGAACAGGTGCGCCTCTCCGCCGTCAACTCGATCAACTGGGCGCGCATCGCCGCCCAGATCCCGTATTACGTGGCCGCCGCCCTCGCCCTCGGCGCTCCCGAGCGCGAGGTCGCGTTCAGCGTGCCCACCGGCAATTTCGGCAACGTCCTCGCCGCCTGGGCGGCGCGGCGGATCGGTCTTCCGATCGCCCGGCTGGTGGTCGGGTCGAACCGCAACGACATCATGGCTCGTTTCATATCAAACAATGATATGTCAGTCCGACCTGTCGAGCCGAGCCTGTCGCCCAGCATGGACATCCAGGTCAGCTCCAATTTCGAGCGCCTGCTGTTCGAGCTGTTCGACCGCGATCCCGCTCACACCGCTTCCGCCATGACCGGCTTCCGCAAGACCGGCCGAATGGAGATCCCCGAAGCCGCCTGGCGCCGCGCGACCCGCGTGATGCACGGGTTCCGCCTCGACGACGAGGGCACCTCCGCGGAGATCCGTCGCTGCCACGATGTGTCCGGCTACCTCATCGACCCTCATACGGCGATTGGCCTCGCCGCCGCCCGTGCGAACGCGTGCGCGCACGGCGTGCCGACCGTCGTGGCCGCGACTGCGCATCCGGCCAAGTTTCCCGACGCGATCATGGCCGCTACCGGGGTCCATGCCCCCCTGCCGCCGCGTCTCGCTGATCTATATGACCGTCCTGAATCCTACACCCGCGTGCCGAACGACCTCGCCGCCGTCGAGGCCGCCGTGCGCGCTACAGTCCTGAGGAACGCCGCATGAGCCAGAGCGATATCACCCAAGCGGCGGACGCCATCCGCGTCACCCGTCTGCAGTCCGGTCTGACGGTCGTCACCGAACGCATGGACCGCGTCGAGACGGTCTCGTTCGGCGCCTACGTCGCGACCGGCACGCGCCATGAGGACGCCGAGGAGAACGGCATTTCGCACTTCCTCGAGCACATGGCCTTCAAGGGCACCGAACGCCGGTCGGCGGCGGCGATCGCCGAGGAGATCGAGGCGGTGGGCGGCCAAATCAACGCCTACACGGCGCGCGAGCAGACCGCGTTCTACGTGAAGGTGTTGAAGGAGGACCTGCCGCTCGGCGCCGACATCATCGGCGATATCCTCAGCCACTCCACCTTCGAGCCGGAGGAGTTGGAGCGCGAGCGCGGCGTGATCCTGCAGGAGATCGGGCAAACGAACGATACACCCGACGACATCATCTTCGATCACTTCCAGCTCACCGCCTATCCTGGCCAGCCGATGGGACGCCCGGTTCTCGGCACCGAGGATCGCATCCGCGCGATGCCGCGTTCCGCGCTGATCGACTACATGCACCGGCACTACACCACGTCGAACACGGTGATCGCCGCCGCAGGGAACCTGCAGCACGAGGCCGTGCTTGAGCTCGTGCACGCCCACTTCCGCGACCTGCCGAAAACCGCCGCGCCCGACGCGAGCCCCGCGCTTTACCAGGGCGGCGAGTTCCGCGAGGGACGCGATCTTGACCAGGTGCACATCGTGCTCGGCTTTCCCTCGGTCTCTTATGCCGACGACGATTTCTTTCCGACCATGCTGATGTCGACGCTGCTTGGCGGCGGCATGTCGTCGCGGCTGTTCCAGGAGGTGCGGGAGAAGCGCGGCCTCGTCTATTCCGTCTACAGCTTCACGGCACCCGCCATGGATGGCGGCCTGTTCGGCATCTACGCCGGCACCGGCGAGAGCGAAGCGGCGGAGCTGGTTCCGGTGACGCTGGACGAGCTGCAGAAGGTGCAGCGCGAGGTGAACGACGCCGAGCTGAGCCGCGCGCGCGCGCAGGTGAAGGCCGGCCTGCTGATGTCGCTGGAGAGCACCGGCAGCCGCTGTGAACAGCTCGCCCGCCAGCTCCACGTGTTCGGCCGCGTCATCCCGGTCGAGGAAACCGTCGCGCGCATCAACGCGGTGACGATCCCCGACGTGCAGCGCGCGGCGACACGCGTGTTCCGCGCCGCGCCGACGCTCGCGGTGCTCGGTCCGTCGGCGAAGGTACCCGCGATGCCGGCGATCGCCGACCGGCTCGCCGCCTGACGATGGCCGATCTCGATCTCCTCGCCGATTTGATCGGCCGCGCCCATGCGGCTGGGGCGGATGCTGCGGACGCGCTGCTGGTGTCCAGCACCTCGCTGTCCGTCCAGCGCCGACTCGGTGCTACCGAGCATGTCGAGCGGTCGGAAAGCCGTGACCTCGGCCTGCGCGTATTTCTCGGCAAGCAGGTGGCGATCGTCTCGTCCACCACCGTCGATCCGTCGTCCTTCGAGCGGCTGGCGGAGCGGGCGGTGGCGATGGCCCGTGTCGTGCCGGCGGACCCCTATGTCGGTCTCGCCGACGAAGCGGCTCCGGTCGAGGGGACCGGCCAGCTGGATCTCGAGGATCCGACCGAGCCCGATGCCGGGCAGTTGCTCGCGCGAGCGGCCGCCGCCGAGGACGCGGCGCTCGCGGTGAAGGGTGTCACCAATTCCGAAGGTGCCGAGGCGAGCTACGGCCGGTCGGAGATCGCCCTCGTCACATCAGCCGGCTTCGCGGGCGCCTATGCCCGCACGGGTTACTCCGTATCGGCGACGGCGCTCGCAGGCGAGGGCGTCGGAATGCAGCGGGATTACGACTACTCGACCGCCGTGCATTTCGACGACGTCGAGGATCCCCGGAAGATCGGGGAGAGCGCGGGCGACAAGGCGGTTGCGCGGCTCAACCCGACGCGCCCGAAAACCGCGAAGCTGCCGGTGGTCTACGATCCGCGTGTCGCGGGGGGACTGGTCGGTCATCTCGCGGGCGCGGTCAACGGCGCATCGGTCGCGCGCGGCACGACGTTTCTGAAGGACAAGATGGGCGCCAAGCTGTTCGCAGCCGGCATCTTCGTCCGCGACGACCCGCGGCGCGTGCGGGGGTTGAGGAGCCGTCCATTCGACGGCGAGGGCGTGCCGACGAAGCCGCTCGGCATCGTCGAAGACGGCGTGCTGACGACGTGGATCCTCGACACGCGCAGCGCGCGGCAGCTCGGGCTGAAGACGACCGGCCATGCGGGCCGGGGTACGGGCGGACCCCCGGGTCCGTCAGTCAGCAATCTGTATTTGCAAGCCGGCAAGGTCTCGAGCGCGGAGCTGATGGCGGACATCAAGGAGGGGATCTACGTCACCGAGCTGATCGGCATGGGCGTGAACGGCGTTACCGGCGACTACAGCCGGGGCGCGGCCGGATTCATGATCCGGGACGGCGCGCTCGCCGAGCCGGTGGCCGAGATCACGATCGCCGGGCACCTGCTCGAGATGTTCGCTAACATGACCCCGGCCAACGATCTCCAGTTCCGCTACGGAACGAACGCGCCGACGGTGCGGGTGGATGGTATGACGATGGCTGGAGCGTGAACGGGGAGGTTCAAGTGAGCGAGGCGGCTGTCAGGGTGCCGTCGTACATGACCACCGACGAGTTCCT
>DATAPS010000549.1:0-18953 GCA_036265085.1 Acetobacteraceae bacterium
TACCCGTTCTCGGTCGCGGTCGGCTATGCGCTGTCCGACCGCACGCTGGCGGATGCAGGGTCCTTCGTTGGGCTGCAGAATTTCGAGAACCTCTGGCAGGACGACATCTATCGCCAGACGCTGCGCAACACAACGCTCTACACGATCGGCTCGGTGTCGCTGAAGATCGTGCTCGGCCTCGGGCTCGCGCTGCTGATGAACGAGGCCATCCCGTTCCGCCGGCTGTTCCGCGCCGTGATCCTGCTGCCTTGGATCGTGCCGACGGTGCTCGGTACGATGGCATGGCTGTGGATGTTCACGCCGAACTTCAGCGTCATCAACTGGGTGCTTGTCCATTCCGGCCTGATGCGCGAGGGGCTGCCCTGGCTCACCGATCCGAACCTTGCGCTGGTGTCAGTGATGATCGTCAATGCGTGGCGCGGAACACCATTCATCGCGATCACCGTGCTCGCGGGATTGCAGTCGATCCCGACCGATCTCTACGACGCCTCCGCGATCGACGGCGCACGGAAGTGGCACAGCTTCCGCTACGTGACGCTGCCGCTGGTCGCACCCGTGCTGCTGACCGCGGTCGTGCTGTCGATCATCTGGACGGTTTCGGATTTCGCGATCGTCTACGGACTCACGCAAGGCGGCCCGATGAACGCGACGCACGTGCTCGCGACCTACAGCTACAAGGACGCGCTCTCGGCGGGGAACATCGGCGAGGGCGCGGCGGTGTCGCTGACGATGCTGCCGCTGCTGCTGGTGCTGATCGTGTGGCAACTCCGGCGCGTCAGGCGGAGCACCGTGGCGTGACGGCGCTCGCAGTGTCGCCACGGCGGATCCGCGGCGGGATCGATCGCGCGCTGTTCCTGTATGCGCCGATCGGCTTCGCGCTGCTGTTCCTGGTCGGGCCGTTCTACTGGATGGCGGTGACGGCGCTGAAATCGGACGCCGAGCTCTACGACGGCTCGCGCAGCCCGCTCTATGTCGCGAAGCCCAGCCTCGAGCATTTCCGGTATCTGTTCGAACATACCGATTTTGCGCAATGGACCGGCAACACGCTGATGGTCGCGACCCTCGCGACAGCGGTGGCGTTGCTGATGGGCGTGCCCGCCGGATACGCGCTCGCCCGGCTGCGCTTCCGGGGCGTCGAGTTCGTCGGGACGTTGATCTTCGTGACCTATCTCGTGCCGACGAGCCTGCTGTTCATCCCGATGTCCGGCGTGATGGCCTCGCTCGGTCTCGACGACACGATCTGGTCGCTCGTCGTCGTGTACCCGACGTTCCTCGTGCCGTTCGTGACGTGGCTGATGGCGAGCTATTTCCGCACCATCCCCGCCGACCTCGAGGAGTGCGGACGCATCGACGGCCTGACGCGGCTCGGCGCGATGCTGAAAATCGCGATCCCCCTGGCCCGCCCGGGCATTCTCTCCGCCGGCATCTTCGCGTTCACGCTGTCCTGGAACGAGTTCATCTACGCGCTGACGCTGGTGACATCGAGTTCGGACCGCACAATCCCGGTCGGCGTGCTCGTGCAGCTCAGCCGCGCGGATTTCTACTTCTGGGGACCGCTGATGGCAGGCGCGCTGCTCGGCTCGGTGCCGATCGCGATCATCTACTCGTTCTTCGTCGACCAGTACGCGTCCGGTCTGACCGCAGGCGCCGTCAAGGGATGACGCTGACTGTCGGCGTGCTGATGAGTAGCGGCCCGCAGGCCGTGCAGGACGCTTGCGCGGGCCTCGACGGCGTGCGGTTTGTCGGCATGCTCGAGCCGTCGGAACTGGCCGCGCAGATCGATGCGCTCGACGCGCTGATCGTCAGCAATGACTTCTATCCGCCGGAAGTCGCGGCGTTGCTGCGCGACGGCGCGCCGCGGTTGCGATGGCTGCAGTCGAGCTCGACCGGGTTCGAGCATCTGTTGGAAGAGGGCGTGCCGACCCGTCTCGCCTTCACCGAGCCGGGTCCGGTGTATTCGGAGATCGTCGCGGAGCATGCGGTGGGGCTGCTGCTCGCCTTCGCGCGCGGCGTCCTGCCGATGGAGCGGTTCCGGGCGCAGCGGCGGTGGGACCGATTGGCCGTCGTCCCCACCATGTTCTCGCTCAAGGACCGCACGCTGCTCTGCATCGCCTTCGGCACGATCGGACAGGAAGCGGCCCGGCGCGCGCGAGGTTTCGGCATGCGCGTCGCCGCCTACGTGCGCCGGCCGCCGAAGCCGGAGGTGGCGGCGCTCGCCGACGAGATCGTCATGCCGGACGGGCTGCACGCGGCGCTCGGGCGCGCGGATGCCGTACTCCTCGGCATACCGCTCACGCCGGAGACAAGGCGCATCATCGGCGCACCCGAGCTGGCCGCGATGCGGCCGCACGCGATCCTCATCAATATGGCCCGCGGCCCCGTCCTCGACGAAGCGGCGCTGATCGCGGCGTTGCGGGAGAAGCGGATCGGCGGCGCCGCGCTCGACGTGTTCGAGGAGGAGCCGCTGCCGGAGGCGAGCCCGCTCTGGGGCTTCCCGAACGTCATCATCTCGCCGCACCTCTCGGCGTTCGGCGACACCCATGGCGCGCGGGCGTTCGGCGCGGTCATCCGCGAGAACGTCCGGCGGTTCGTGGCGCGCGAAAAGCTGCTCAACCCGGTCGCGGGGTATTGCGACACGCCGGCCTGGTAAGCGGCGCGGAAATTGCTTTCTTGAGCTTGCAGCCCGTGCGCTGTTCAATCCCGCTACGCTCCGCCGGATCTGAAAGAGGTTGTGCCATGGAACGCCGTGACTTCCTGCGCATGGGGACGGCCGCCGCGCTGCTGCCCACTGCCGCCGCACAGGCTTTCGAGCGCGTCGGGGACCGGCGGATGCTGGTGTTCTCCGGCGGACAGCCGGTGCCGGTGCTCGATCCGCATGTCCGCTACGACTGGTCGACGCGGATGATGCAGCAGAGCATCTACGATGCTCTGGCCAAATACGAAGGCAATCCGCCGAAAGTCGTGCCTTGGCTCGCGACGAGCTGGGAGAGCAGCCCGGACGGCATGACCTGGACGTTCCATCTGGCGGGGAATGCGAAGTTCCACAACGGCGATCCGGTCGACGCCGAGGCGGTTCGCTACTCCTACGAGCGGGCGCTGAAGCTGAACAAGGGCGTCGCGTGGATGCTGAAGGATTATCTCGATCCGTCCGGCGTGACCGCGGTCGATCCGCATACCGTGCAGATCAAGCTGACGAGGCCCTACGGCGCGTTCCTCTCCTTCGTGCCGCTCTGGTACATCGTCAATCCGAAGCAGGTGGTCGCGAACCAGGTCGGCGACGATTACGGCCAGAAGTTCCTCACCGACGGCGACGCCGGCTCCGGGCCGTTCCGCATCAAGCGCTGGGACAGCCAGGCGGTGATGGCGCTCGACGCCATCGACGATTACTGGAAGGGCTGGCCGATGCCGGACGCTGATCGGCCGGCCGGCGTGATCTACCGCGTGATCCGCGAGCCCGCGCCCCGCAAGGCGGCGCTCCAGCGCGGCGAGATCGACATGGTCACCGAGATGACGCCCGACGACTACGATCAGATGGCGAAGATGCCGGGGATCGTGGTGACCGACGACGTAGGCATGACGCCGTTCACCATACAGCTCAACACGGCGAACGGACCGACCGCGGATCTGAATTTCCGCAAGGCGCTCGCCTACGCGTTCGACTATGATTCGATGCTGCAGATCGAGAACGGCGCTGCGAAGCTGCTCGACAGCCCGTTCCCGAGCGCGATGACCGGGCACGTCACCATCCCCGGCATGCCGCGCAAGAATCTCGACCGCGCGCGCGAATATCTCGCCAAGACGAAGTGGCCGAACGGCGGCATCCAGATCGACTACACCTATGTCGCGGGCCTGGAGGTCGAGCGCCGCTTCGGCCTCGCGCTGCTCGAGTCGCTGCAGCCGCTGAACATCAAGGTCAACGTTGTCGCGCAGCCGTGGCCGACGCTGGTGGGCCGCGGCGCGAACCCGGAGACTGCGTCGGATGCGGTCGCGGTGTACGTCACGCCGGTGAGCCCGGACCCGGACGTGATCGCGGCGCAGTATTCGTCGAGCGCGCACGGGCAGTTCTGGGGAATGCACCAGCTCAGCGACCCGCAACTCGACAAGATGATCGCCGATGCGCGGGGCGAGATCGATCAGACGAAGCGGCTCGCGGTCTACGCCGCGATTCAACAGCGCATCGTGGATCTGCAGCCCTGCATCTTCGGGGTCATGGAAGACCGCAAATGGGGCATGCGGAGCTACGTGAAAGGCTTCGAATACTGCCCGGTCCGGCTGACCGGCGAGGCCGATCTCTACGCGGTCTACGTCGCGAAGACATAGCATGCTGCGCTTCGTCGCCCGGCGTCTCGCACTCCTCGTGCTGATGCTGGGCGGGCTCATCGTCATTACGTTCGTGGTCTCGAACATCGCTCCCGCCGATCCGGCGGCGCTGGCGGCTGGGCCGGACGCGACGCGCGACATGATCGAGACCGTGCGGCACGAATACGGCCTGGACCAGCCGCTGCCGATGCAGTTCCTGCGCTACGTCTCGGATCTGCTGCACGGCAATCTCGGCCGCGCGATCCAGACCGGCGATAGCGTCTCCGACGACCTCGCGCGCTACTTCCCGGCGACGCTGGAGTTGGTGCTGCTCTCCACCGCCTTCGCGGTGATCGTCGGCGTGGGGTTCGGCATACTCGCGGCGGTGCGCCGGAACCGTCTGTTCGATCACGCTGCGCGCATCTTCGCGGTTTCCGGCGTCGCGCTGCCGGCATTCTGGGCGGCGTTGCTGCTGCAACTCGTGTTCGGCGTGTATCTCGGCTGGCTGCCCACCAGCGGCCAGCTCTCGGTGGCGACCGCGCCGCCCGATCCGATCACTGGGATGGTGATCGTCGACGCGCTGCTCCGCGGCCAGTTGGGCGTCGCGGGCGAGGCGTTCCGCTATGCGATCCTCCCGGCGTTCGTGCTCGCACTGCCGTCGATCGCCGCGATCCTGCGCGTCAACCGTGCGGAGATGATCGAGGTTCTCAATGCCGACTACGTCACCGCGGCCCGCGCGCACGGCGTCGGGACAAGGCGGGTGATCGGCTGGCTCGCGCTGAAGAACGCGATGCTGCCGACGCTCGCGATGATCGGGCTGCGCCTCGGCTGGACGCTCGGCAGCACCTTCCTCGTCGAGACGGTGTTCGACTGGCCGGGCATCGGGCTCTACGCCGTCTCCTCGGCGCTTGCCTCGGACTTCAAGCCAGTGATGGGCGTGACGCTGATCATCGGCATCACCTTCATGCTGTCGAACCTGCTGATCGATCTCGCCTACGGGTGGCTCGATCCGCGGACGCGCACGGCATGAGCGACATTGCGCTCGATCGCGTCGCCGTCCCGCTCCGCCGCGATGCGACGCTACGCCGGCTGCGCTTTGTCGTCTGGACGTTCTCCGGCAGCGTTTCCGCCGTCATCGGATTGATGCTCGTCGCCGCCTTCCTGCTGCTCGCGGCGATCGGCCCCTGGATCGTGCCCTATCCCGCCGATGCGACCGGCGCGATGCATCTCGCGCAGAAGCTCCAACCGCCGTCGGCCGCGCATTGGTTCGGCACCGACGAGATGGGCGACGACATTCTCACGCGCGTGGTGCTCGGCACGCGCACGAGCCTCTGGGTCGGCGCGCTCATCACGGGCATCGCCGCCGCGATCGGCGTTCCGCTCGGCATCGTCGCCGGCTACCTCGGCAAGCTTCCGCGCGCGATCATCATGCGCGTCACCGACGTGTTCCTCGCCGTGCCCGGTCTCGCACTCGCCCTCGCGATCGTTGCGGCGCTTGGCGCCGGCGTGCTGCACGGGGTGCTCGCGCTCGCGGCGGTGTGGTGGCCCGGCTACGTCCGGCTGATCGAGGCGAAGGCGCTGACCTTGCGGAGCGAGCCGTACGTGGAGGCGTCGCGCACGATGGGTGCGGGCCATGCCTGGGTGCTGTGGCACCACATTCTGCCGAACTGCGCCTCGCCGCTGGTGGTGAAGGCGAGCATGGATATGGGGCTCGCGATCCTCGCGGTGGCGTCGCTCGGCTTCATCGGCCTCGGCGCGAAGCCGCCCGCGCCGGAATGGGGCGCGATGATCTCGGTCGCGCGCAGCTACATGCCGGACTGGTGGTGGTACAGCTTCTTCCCCGGGCTATTCATCTTTCTCACCGTCCTCGGCTTCAATCTTCTCGGCGACGGATTGCGGGACATTCTCGATCCGGGGAGCGCACGTGGTTAGCCGCGACACGAGAGTCCTCACCCTTCGCGGGGGATGGTTGGGAAGGGAGGAGCCGCAGGCGAGATCCCGGGGCGTCACCCCCTTCCCCAAACCCCTCCCGGAAGAGGAGGGGGCGCGTATTCGCGTCGAGAGAGGCTGAGCGAAACGCCGGATGCTCCTCGAAATCCGCAACTTCCGTCTGGCCTTCACAGGCTACGAGGGCACCGCGCAGGTCCTCAACGGCATCGACCTTTGTATCGACGAAGGCGATGCGGTCGGCATCGTCGGCGAGACCGGCTGCGGGAAATCCGTGCTCGCCCGCAGCATTCTCCGCCTCAACCCCTCGCCGCCTGCGATCGTGCAAGGCGGCAGCATCCGTTTCGACGGGCGCGATGTCCACACGCTCGGGCCATCCGAGCTCCGCGCGCTCCGCGGGGCGGGGGTCGGCATGGTGTTCCAGGATCCGGTCACGTATCTCAATCCGGTTTTCACCATCGGCAGCCAGATGGCGGACGTCCTCCGCGCGCATGGGGTGCGGGGTGCCGCTTCCATCCGCGACCGCAGCATCGAACTGCTCGAATCCGTCCGCCTCCCCGACGCCGCCTCTTTGCTTGCCCGCTACCCGCACGAGCTGTCCGGCGGCATGCGCCAGCGGGTTCTGATCGCGCAGGCGCTCGCCGCACGTCCGCGCCTGCTGCTCGCCGACGAGCCGACGACGGCGCTCGACGTGACAGTGCAGCGGCAGGTGCTTGCGCTGATCTCCGATCTCGTCGCGCGGCTCGGCCTGACGCTCATGCTGATCAGTCACGATCTCGGCGTGATCGGGGCGACCTGCCGCCGGATCGTCGTCATGTATGCGGGCACGATCGTCGAGGACGCGCCGGCTGCCGAGCTGTTCCGCAATCCGCGCCATCCCTACACGCGCGGGCTGCTGGCGGCGATCCCGGATCTGCAGCGCCCGGATGAGCTTCCGGCCGGCATCAGCGGAAGCATCCCGTCGCTGCGCCATCCGCCGAATGGGTGCCGCTTCCACCCGCGCTGTCCGATCGCGATGCCGATCTGCCGCGAGACGCCGCCTGCGCTCGAAGGCGACGCGCACCGTACGGCGTGCCACGCCGCATGACCCCGCTGCTCGAAGCCCAGGATCTCGTCTGCAGCTTCGGCGAAAAGCGCGCCGTCGATCGCGTCAGCCTGGCGTTGTGCGCCGGCGAAGCCCTCGGACTCGTCGGCGAATCCGGATCCGGCAAGACCACGATCCTGCGCCTATTCCTTCGCCTCACCCGCGCGACGGGTGGCCGCATTCTTCACGATGGCACGGACATTACCCATGCACCCGATCGCGCGCTGAGCGGTCTCCGCAGGGCGGTGCAGGCCGTGTTCCAGAACCCCCACGCCGCGCTCGATCCGCGATCCACCGTGTTCGCCTCGGTCGCCGAACCGCTGCGCCTGATGGGCGGGCTGCCGCGGCGCGATCTTCGCGAGCGCGTCGCGTCGCTTCTGGCCGATGTCGGTCTCGGGGCGGAGTTCCTGTGGCGATATCCGCACGAACTCTCCGGCGGACAGAAGCAGCGCGTCTGCATCGCCCGCGCGCTCGCGCCCGAACCCCGCGCCCTGCTGCTCGACGAACCGACCTCCGCGCTTGACGTGTCCGTGCAAGCGCAGATCATCGAACTGCTCGTGCGCTTACGCGCGCGGCACGGTCTGGCCTTCCTTTTCGTCTCCCACAACCTCGCCGTCGTGCGGCTGCTCTGTGAGCGCGTCGCCGTGATGCGGAATGGCCGCATCGTCGAGGAAGGCCAAGCCGCGAACGTGCTGAGCCGTCCGCATCACGAATACACGCAGGCGTTGCTCGCCTCCGTTCTTCCTCCTCGCTTTACAATGGAAACTGCAACATGACGCGTTGGCGTATCGGCTTCGACATCGGTGGCACCTTCACCGACTTCATCCTGCTCGACACGCAGCGCAACGAGCTGCGACTGCACAAATGCCTGACGACCCCGGCCGATCCCTCGATCGGTGCTTTGGAAGGCCTCGAGCAGATCGTCAGCGACGCCGGGATCGCGTTCGTCGATATCGCCGACATCGTGCACGGCACCACGCTGGTGACGAATGCGCTGATCGAGCGACGTGGCGCGACACTCGGGCTGATCACCACCGAAGGCTTCCGCGACATTCTCGAGATGGGCACGGAGCAGCGCTACGACATCTACGACCTGTTCCTGCAATATCCCGAACCCCTCGTCCCACGCCGGCGTCGTCTCGAAGTGCCGGAGCGCATGGACCGCGACGGCAATACAGTCGTTCCGCTCGACACCGAGGCCGTTTCCGAGCAGGCCCGCAAGCTCGCGGCGGATGGCGTGGAAGCGATCGCCATCTGCTTCCTGCACGCCTACCGCAATCCCGCACACGAGCGCGTAGCGGGCGACGTCATCCGCAAGCTGCTGCCCAACATCGCGGTTTCGCTCTCCTCCGACGTCGTCTCGGAGCTTTGGGAATACCAGCGCCTCGCCACGACCTGTGCCAACGCCTTCGTGCAGCCGCTGATGGACGGCTACATCAACCGGCTCGAGCGTCAGCTCTGGCAGCGCGGTTTCCGTGGCGCACTGCATCTGATGCACTCGGCCGGCGGTCTCGTCTCGCCCGAAACCGCGCGCGCCTTCCCCATCCGCCTGCTCGAATCCGGCCCGGCGGGCGGCGGACTCGCGACCGCGTTCTTCGGCAAGGTCGCCGGCAAGTCCGACGTGATCAGCTTCGACATGGGCGGCACCACCGCGAAAGCGTGCCTGATCGAGGACGGCCGCGCGGCGACCGCTGCCGAAATGGAAGCTGCGCGCGTGCATCGCTTCAAGAAAGGTTCCGGCCTGCCGATCAAGACGCCGGTCATCGACATGATCGAGATCGGCGCCGGCGGCGGTTCAATCGCCAGCATCGACGATGTCGGTCTCTTGCGCGTCGGTCCACATTCCGCTGGCGCCGATCCCGGGCCCGCCTGCTACGGCCACGGGGGAACGCAGCCCACGGTCACGGACGCCAACCTCCTGCTCGGCTATTACGACCCGTCGTTCTTTCTCGGCGGCCGCATGGCGCTCGACACCGACGGCGCCGCCCGTGCGCTCGACAGTGTCGGCACGACGCTCGGTCTCTCCGTAACCGAAACGGCCTGGGGTATTCACCGCGTCGTCACCGAGAGCATGGCTGCCGCCGCACGCATTCATATCGTCGAGAAGGGCCGCGATCCGCGCCGATACGCGATGGTCGGATTCGGCGGCGCCGGGCCCGCACATGCGGCGGGCGTCGCGCGCATTCTCGGCGTCGAGGAAGTGCTGATTCCGCCTGCATCAGGCGCCGCATCCGCGCTCGGCTTCCTCGCCGCACCGCTTTCCTTCGAGCAGGTGCGCAGCCATCCGATCCGGCTCGACGCGCCGGGCGCCGCCGCCGCGATCGATGGCGTGCTCCGCGCGTTGGTGGAGGAAACACGGGTTCCGCTCCTCGCGGCGGGTGTCGCGGAGGCCGATATCGTCACCGAACGCACCGCCGACATGCGGCTGTTCGGTCAGCTCCACGAGATCAACGTCACGCTCCCGGACGGCGCCATCACGGACGCCGGGATGCCGGCAATCCGTGAGAGCTTCGCGACGGCGTACGCAGCCCGGTACACGTCGGTGTACGAAGGCGTCGGCATCCAGCTCGTATCGCTCCGTGTTCGCTGCCGTGGCCCAATCCCGGAACTGACGCTCGTGCAGGCCGACGCCGCCGCGACCGGCGACCCACGCAAGGGCACGCGCCAAGCGTATTTCGACGAAGGCTTCGTCGAGACACCGGTCTATAACCGTTACGCGCTCACCCCCGGCATGAACGTTGCCGGCCCCGCGATCATCGAGGAACGCGAGGCCACCACGATCATCGCGCCTGGCGACTCCGCCACCGTCGACGCGACCGGCACGCTGCGAATCCGAGTCGCCGTGTCCGCGCCCGCCGCCGCGCGCATCACGCACGAGACACCCTTTGCGGACGCGATGGCGCTGATCGAGAGCGATCCGGTGTCGCTCGAGATCATGTGGGCACGTCTTGTCACCGTCGTCGAGGAGATGTGGCACACCATCGTGCGGACCGCCTTCTCGCTTATCGTGTCGGAGGCGCAGGATTTCGCGACCGACCTCCTCGACCCGCACGGCGAGAGCCTTGCGCACTCCCCGCGCGCGATGCCGGTGTTCAACCTCACCGTGCCGATCGCGGTGAAGGCGATGTTGCGCAAATACCCGCCGCATACGCTTAAGCCCGGCGATGTGCTCATCACGAACGATCCCTGGCTCTGCGCCGGCCATCTGTTCGACATCGCGGTCGTCACGCCGGTCTTTCGCGACGGCAAGCTGGCGGCGCTCACCGCCACCGTCGGCCATGTCGGCGACATCGGCGGCACCAAGGACTCGCTGCGCGCGCGGGAAATCTACGACGAGGGATTCCAGATCCCGCCGATGTATCTCTACCGCGCCGGCCAGCCGAACGAGGATCTGTTCACCCTGCTCGGCGAGAACGTCCGCAAGCCGGAGGAGGTGCTCGGCGACGTCCACTCCTTCGTGGCCGCCAACCAGCTCGGCGCGGACCGGCTGCTGGAGTTCATGCAGGATTACGGAATGCACGACCTCCGCGCGCTCGCGGCCGTGGTGCAGAACCGGTCCGAAACGGCGGTCCGGGACGCGATCCGCGCGATGCCGGACGGGGTGTACCGCTCGGAGATCTCCAACAACCCGCTCGGCACGCGCCTGACCTATCCGCTGCAGGTCACGGTGAAGGGCGACGCGATGGAGCTCGACTTCGCCGGCGCGCCGGCGCAGCAACCGCAAGGCGGTTTGAACTGCACATGGCCCTATGCCGCCGCGCACGCGACCTATCCGCTGAAATGCATCCTCAGCCCGGCGATCCGCAGCAATGCCGGGTGCTACCGGCCGTTCACGGTGAAACTGCCGCCCGGCTCGATCCTGAACTGCGACAAGCCGGCCAGCGTGAACCTGCGGACGCGCACCGGTTGGTACATCGCGCCCAACATCTTCCGCGCGCTGGCCGAGGCCGCGCCCGGCCGTGTGCAGGCCGCGACCGGGTTGCCGCACGCGGTCAACATCTATGGCCGCGACCGCGATGGCATCATCTACGCCGACCACTTCTTCATGGGCGGCGGCCAGGGCGCCTGCGCACACAGCGACGGCAAGTCGGCGCTGCTCTATCCGACCTCCGCAGCCAACACCTCCATCGAGCTGATGGAGACGCGCGCGCCGGTGCTCGTCGTCGAGAAAACGCTGGTGCAGGATTCCGGCGGGCCGGGGCGTCACCGCGGCGGGCTTGGGGTCCGCACCCAGGTCAGGAAGCTCCACGACGACGGCTTGCCCACCCTGTTCTCCGTCTACCCGGAGGGCGTCGGCATTCGCACGGCGGGCTTGTTCGGAGGGCACGCCGGCGGCGGAGTGCTCGGCGTGGTTCGCGACCCGGAGGGGAACATCGTTCGCGACTGCGGCACCGGCGAGCTGGTGACGTTGGATCGCACCGACCGCATCGTCGAGGTGCAGCTGGCCGGTGGCTCGGGGTACGGCGATCCGCGACAGCGCGCGCAACGTGATGTAGAGCGGGATGTGTCGGATGGGTACGTATCGACCGAAGCGGCGGCGCAGGCGTACGGCGGCCAGGTCTCGGCGGCTTAGCGGGAGGCGGGCCGGGCGGTGCTGAACTTCCTCGCGCGCCGGGCCGTCCTCGCCCTGCTTGTGCTGGCCACGGTGCTAACGGTCAGCTTTGCTCTGACGCGACTCTCGGGTGACGTAGCGGTCGCGATGGCCGGCCCGAACGCCACCCAGCAGGATGTCGAGATCATCCGCAAGAACTACGGGCTCGACCGTCCGTTGCCGGTCCAGTTCGTCGCCTGGGTGCGCGACGCGGCGACCGGCGATCTCGGACGGTCCTACCTCTATCACGCACCGGTCGCCGAGCTGATCAGCGCCCGCGTCCCCATCACGCTGACCCTCGGACTCACCGGCCTCTGCATCGCGCTTCTCACCGCGATCCCGCTCGGGATCCTGGCGGCGACCCGGGAAGGTTCGGTGCTCGACCGCGCGATCATGATGGTGGCGGTGGTCGGTCAGGCGATGCCCAGCTTCTGGCTCGGACTCGTTCTGGTGATTTGGCTCGGCGTGCGCCTGCAATGGCTGCCGATCTCCGGCGTCGAGACGTGGCAGGGCTACATCCTTCCCGGCGTGGTGCTTGCCTTCTCCGCCATTCCCGCGCTGATGCGGCTTACCCGCAGCGGCATGGTGGACGCGCTCGCTTCCGACTACATCCGGACGGCGCGCGCGAAAGGCCTCTCCCGCGCCCGCATCATCCTCACGCATGCGCTGCGCAACGCGGCGATGCCGGTTGTCGCCGTCGCCGCCGTGCAGCTCGGGTTCATGCTGGGCGGCTCGATCGTGATCGAGGCGGTGTTCTCGCTGAACGGCGTGGGCTATCTCGCCTGGGAATCGATCTCCAAGAACGACTTTCCCGTTGTGCAGGCGGTCGTCCTGTTCCTCGCCACGATCTACATCGTCCTGACGCTTGTCGCCGATCTGTTCAACGCCGTCCTCGATCCGCGGCTGCGCACCGCATGACGCTGAAGCAAGCCTTCGCCGCGCTCGGCGCGCTCATCGTCGGTGGCGTCGCGATCGTCGCCATCCTCGCGCCCTGGATCACGCCGCACGATCCGTTCCTCCAGGACCTGAACGCGCGTATGCAACCGCCCTTCTGGATGGACGGAAGTTCGCCGGAGCACCTGCTCGGCACGGATCAGCTGGGCCGCGACTACCTCTCGCGGCTGATTTACGGCGCGCGGATCTCGATGATCATCGGCGTACTCGTCGTGATCTGCTCCGGGCTGATTGGCACCACGCTCGGCGTGCTCGGCGGCTTCTTCGGCGGGCGCGTCGATGCGGTCGTGATGTTCGTCATCACTTGCCGTCTCGCGATACCGCTGATCCTGATCGCGCTCACCGTGGTCGCCTTCGTCGGCAGCTCCTTCACGGTCGTGGTCCTGACTCTCGGCCTTCTGCTGTGGGAGCGCTTCGCCGTCGTGTCGCGCACGACGACCATGCAGGTGCGCACGCTGGATTATGTCGCGGCCGCGCAGGCGGCCGGCTGCTCGCGCTTTTACATCCTACTCCGCGAAGTGCTGCCGAACATCATTCACCATCTCGTCGTCGTCGCGACGCTGGAGATGGCACTCGCGATCCTGCTCGAAGCGGCGCTTTCGTTCCTCGGCCTCGGCGTACCGTCGCCGCTGCCGTCCTGGGGGCTGATGATCAGCGAGGCCAAGGATTACATGTATTTTTCGCCGTGGGTCATCATGATCCCTGGCGTGACCCTGTTCGTGCTCGTGCTCGGCATCAACCTTCTCGGTGACGGTCTGCGCGACCGGCTCGGGGCGACGCGCGATGCGTGACGACGTTGCACCGCTCCTCGAAGTAGAAAACCTCCGCGTCCGCTTCGGCACGCAGGTTGACGCCGTCCGCGGCGTCTCGCTGACCGTCCGCAAGGGGGAGACGCATTGCCTGGTCGGCGAGTCCGGCTGCGGGAAATCGGTCTCCGCGCTCGCGATCATGGGCCTGCTCACGCGCAGCGCGGCGCGTACCGCCGACACGCTGCGGTTCGGCGGCGAGAACCTGATCGGCATCAAGGATCGCGCGCTGGCGAAGCTCCGCGGCGACCGGATGGCGATGATCTTTCAGGAGCCGATGACGAGCCTGAATCCGGCTTTCACGGTCGGCTCCCAGCTCGCCGAAGTGCTGCAACGCCACCGGAAAGCGACGCGGGCGCAAAGCCTGGAGCGCGCCGCCGAGCTTTTGGCGAAAGTCGGAATCAGCAATCCCGGACTACGGCTCGGGCAGTTCCCGCACCAGCTTTCCGGCGGCCTGCGCCAGCGCGTGATGATCGCGATGGCGCTGATGTGCGACCCGGAGTTGCTGATCGCCGACGAACCGACGACGGCACTCGACGTCACCGTGCAGGCGCAGATCCTCCGCCTGCTGCTCGGATTGCAACGCGAACTGGGCCTCGCCATCCTGCTCATCACTCACGATCTCGGCGTCGTCGCCCGCGTCGCGCATCGAGTCAGCGTCATGTACGCCGGCGAAGTCGTCGAAAGTGCCACCGCCCCTGCGTTGTTCGCTGGGCCAACGCACCCCTACACGCACGGCCTCCTCGCCTGCGTTCCCGTCCCAGGCCAAGTGCGGCGCGGCGAGCCGCTCGGCAGCATCCCCGGCACCGTCCCGCGTCTCGCGCCCGGCCTGCGCGGCTGCGCCTTCCGCGAGCGCTGCGCGCACGCCGTCGCCGCCTGCGCGGACGCCGTGCCGACGCATTATCGCGGCCCGGATCACCCGTATCGCTGCCGGCTTTCGTCCGACTGGGCCGAGGCACGCGCCGCATGAGCGCCGACATCGTTCTGCACGACATCACGCGCGTGTTCGAGATCCGCGCCGGCGCATTCGGCGACTCCCGTCTCCTGCGCGCGGTCGACGGTGTCTCTGTCACCATCCCCGCCGGGACCTGCCTCGGCATCGTCGGTGAGTCCGGCTGCGGGAAATCGACGCTCGCGCGGATCATCCTCGGTCTCCTCCCGCCCAGCAGCGGCGACGTTATGGTCGACGGCAAGCGTCTGCTCGACATGGACCGCCGCGCCCGCGCCCGCCTCATCCAGCCGGTGTTCCAGGACCCATATTCGTCGCTCAACCCTCGCCGCCGTGTGCGCGACATCGTCGGCCTGCCGCTCACGGCGCAAGGAATCGGCGGGCGGGGACGCGCGGATCGCGTCGACGAGATGCTCGCCCGCGTCGGCCTTCCGGGAACGATCGCGGACCGCTTCCCCGCCCAACTATCCGGCGGCCAGCGGCAGCGGGTCGCGATCGCCCGCGCGCTCGTGCTGCGCCCGCGCATCGTGGTGTGCGACGAGCCGACATCGGCGCTCGATGTCTCCGTGCAGGCGCAGATCCTTAATTTGCTCGCCGAATTGCAGCGCGATCTCGGCCTGACCTACGTGTTCGTCAGCCACAACCTCGCCGTCGTCGAGCACATCTGCGACGAGGTCGCGGTGATGTATCTCGGCCGATTCGTCGAGCACGCGGCGACCGACGATTTGTTCCGCGCGCCCACGCACCCCTACACGCGCGCCCTGCTCGCCTCGGTGCTGACCCCGGAGCCCGGTCTCGGCGTGCCCGACGTGGGCCTCGGCGACGTTCCGCCGAATCCCGCGAACATTCCGCCGGGCTGCCGCTTCCACCCGCGCTGCCCGATCGCGGAACCCGCTTGCCGCACGACCACGCCCGATTCGCGCCGCTTCGGCTCCCGCACCGTCGAATGCCTGCTTGCGGACGAGGCCGGCGCGGGGGTTGCGGGACCGATCGCGGTTGCCGCAACGTGGACGGAATGACAAGGGAGCTTACAATGCTCACAAAGACCCGGAAGACGCTGATGCTGGCCGCGACCTCGCTCTGCCTGCTCTCGGGCGCCGCGCACGCGCAGAAATCCGCCGACACCCTGCGACTGGTCTGGTGGGATCAGATCGTCAACGTGAACCCCTACTACAATCAGCTCCGCGCCGGACTCGTTGTCGCGCATCAGGCGTTCGACGGTCTCGTCTATCGCGATCCCGAGACGTTCAAGGTCGTCCCACTGCTCGCGGAGTCCTGGAAATACGCCGACCCCACCACGCTCGAATTCAAGCTGCGTCACGGCGTCAAATTCCATGATGGCAGTCCGCTAAGCGCCGACGACGTGGTTTACACGATCAATCTCGCTACGACCGACAAGCAGGTGGTTGTGCCGAGCAACTACACCTGGATCGCCGGCGCGACGAAGATCGACGACGGCACCGTTCAGATCAAGCTCAAGAAGATCTTTCCGGCCGCTCTCGAGTATCTCGCGATGGTGACGCCGATCATCCCGAAGGCCTATCGCGAGCGCGTCGGTTCCGACGCCTACGATAAGCTTCCAGTTGGCGCTGGCCCGTACAAGATCACCCGCATCGATGGCGTGAATCAGATCGAGATGGAGCGCTTCGACGACTATTACGCGGGAAGCCCGAAGCCGAAGCCGGCGATCCGTCGCATTGTCATCCACGAGGTCACTGACGCGACCACCGCGCAGAACGAGATGATCGGCGGCAAGGCCGATTGGACCTGGAATATCATCCCCGACATGGTCGACAAGATGGCCATGCTGCCCGGCATGACGGCCACACGCGCCGAGGCGATGCGTGTCAACTTCCTCAATTTCGATGCCGCGGGCCGCAGCGGCGCTGACAATCCGTTGACGAAGCAGAAGGTGCGTCAAGCGATCTCGTACGCGATCGACCGCGAGTCGATCGCCAAGAACCTGATGCAGGGCGACTCCCGCGTGCCGCCCGCGCCCTGTTTCCCGACCCAGTTCGGCTGCGACGGTTCCGTGGCGACGCTCTATCCTTACGATCCCGCGAAGGCGAAATCCTTGCTGTCCGAAGCTGGCTACCCCAACGGCTTCGACACGGAGATCGTCTCATTTCTGCTCCCGCAGTTCGAAGGCGCAGTGCAGGGCTACCTCAAGGCGGTCGGGATCAACGCCAAAATCTCGCATCTGCAGGTGCAGGCCGCGCTGCAGCGGTCGCAGGCGGGGCAGGATCCGATCGACTTCACCAATTGGGGCAGTTACTCGATTAACGACGTCTCCGCATTCCTGCCGCAATTCTTCAGCGGCGCGCAGGAGAGTGGCTTCAGCACCACCGACTACGCGCACGACGCCGAGGTGCAGCGGCTCGTCAAGGCGGGCGGATCGACAACCGATCCGGATGACCGCAAGAAGTCGTACAGCGCTGCGATCAAGCGGATCACCGAGCAGGCCTACATCCTGCCGTTGTTCACCGGCGTCGTTACGTACGCCTACCGCAAGGAGCTGAACTTCCAGCCATGGCGGGACGAGCTGCCCCGCTACTATCTCTCGAGCTGGAAGTAAGGCCCGCCGATCACGCCGCGTCCGGCATCTCGTCGAGGAACGTCGCTGCATCCACCCAGGGCCGGTTGAGCGACCGGCCCACCGCCTCATGGGTCAGCGTCCCGGCGGCGACGTTCAGGCCGGCGCGCAAATGCGGATCCGCACGGAGCGCCGCACGCCAGCCGCGGTCGGCGAGTCGCAACACGTAGGGCAGCGTCGCGTTGCCGAGCGCCTGGGTGGCGGTGCGAGCCACGCCGCCGGGCATGTTGGTGACGCAATAGTGGATGACGCCCTCCTCGACATAGGTGGGCGCGTCATGCGTCGTCGGCCGGCTCGTCTCCGCGCAGCCGCCCTGGTCGATCGCGACATCGACGAAGACCGAACCCGGCCGCATCTTCGCGACCGTCGCGCGCGACAGCAGCTTCGGCGCCGCCGCGCCGGTCACCAAAACCGCGCCGATCACCAGGTCCGACCGCGGCACCAGCGCCTCGATCGAGGCGCGATCCGCGTAGGCTGTTTTGAGCCGCGGCCCGAACAGGTTGTCGAGCGCCACCAGCCGTTCCAGCGACCTGTCGAGCACCACCACATCCGCGCCCAGCCCCATCGCCATCCGCGCCGCGTTCGCGCCGACCACCCCGCCACCCAGCACGGTAACCGTCGCCGGCAGCACGCCTGGCACGCCGCCGAGCAGGATGCCCGCGCCTCCGAACACGTTCTGCAGCGTCGTCGCGCCGACCTGTACGGCGAGCCGACCCGCGATTTCGCTCATCGGCGCCAGCAGCGGCAGCCGCCCATGCGCGTCGGTCACCGTCTCATAGGCGATGGCGATGCAGCCCGTCGCTTGCAGCCGGGCGGCGAGCGCCGGATCCGCCGCGATGTGGAGATAGGTGAACAGCACCTGGCCCGCCTGCAACATGGCGCACTCGGCCGGCTGCGGCTCCTTCACCTTTACGATCATCTCCGCCGCAGCGAACACCTCAGCCGCGTCCCGCGCGATCGAAGCCCCCGCGTGCCGGTAATCATCATCTGTGTAGCCGACCGCGGCCGCAACGCCGGTCTCGACCAGCACCCGGTGACCATGCGCGACCAACTCGGCAACCGCCGACGGCGACAAGCCGACCCGATACTCCCGGTTCTTGATCTCCTTCGGTACGCCCACGAGCATGCTCGCCCCTCCCGGTCGTCAGTCTGCGCCGACATGTGAGAACGGAACCGCGCCGGCGGAAAGTCAACCGTCGGCGGCGCGCGCGTAGCAGGCGGCAGTGCCGCTTGCGCGCGATCACCCTCGCGACAACGGCCTTGCGCCGCATCCCTGCGGCAGCGAAATCCTGCCATGTCCTTGCGGGCCCCCACCGCGTTACGATCGAACGATGCAAGCGCCCGACGATCTCACGGAGACGAAGGCCATGCGATTGCTCGCGATCCACCCCGGACCGCTCATGTATACGAAGGTATTCTTGCGCCTGGAGCCGCTGGGCCTTGAGCTCGCCGCCGCCGCAGCACTGGCGCAGGGGCACGAGGTGCAACTGATCGACCTGCAGGTCGAGCGGCACCGGGACGTATTCCGTCGCTTCGCGGCGTTCGCGCCGGACGTCGTCGCCTTCTCGTGCAACTATCTCGCGAACGTCCCTGAGATCATCGACCTCGCGCGCGCGCTCAAGGTGCGCAAACCCGACGCCTACATCGTCGTCGGCGGCCATAGCGCATCCTTCGTGGCGCGGAACCTTCTCGACCATGCGGACGGCGCGATCGACTGTGTGCTCAAGGGC
>DATAPS010000550.1:0-23739 GCA_036265085.1 Acetobacteraceae bacterium
CTCGTCCCGAACCAGCCGCCGCAGCTGGAATGAGCGCGTCCCGGCCGCCCGGGGCACGACCGATCCGATCCGACGCGAACCCGAGCAGCGCGCGCTGCTTCGGGCGCTTGGGCTGGCCGCGTCCCATCCCCTTCCACGCGCCGAACGGCAAGCCCTCGCACCATCATGCGCTGAGTGGCCAAGCATGCGCCGAGTGGCCAAGGCCGGGCGGCTGCGATATGCCGCACGCTTTCGTCGGCACAGCGCGAAACATGCTCGCCCAACAACTCGTCAACGGCGTTCTGCTCGGCGCCACCTACGCCCTGTTCGCGCTCGGCTTCACGCTGATGTTCGGCGTGCTGCGCGTCATCAACTTGACCTACGGATTCTACTTCTCGGCCGGCGCCTTCATCGCGCTGTTCCTCACCCGCGATGCCGGCTTCGGCATCTGGCCCGCGCTGCCGGTCGCGGCGGCCGGGGCGGGCCTGATCGCGATCGTCATCGACTGGCTGCTGCTGACGCGGCTGCGGCGGAAAGGCGCGCCGGAGCTTGCCTCGCTGATGGTGACCCTCGGCGCGGTGCTGGCCCTCTACTCGGCCGCGACCGTCGTATTGGGGACGGATATCCGGCGGCTGCCGCCGGGGTTGATCTCGTTCACCGCGTACGAGATCGGCGGCGTGCGGATCACGCAATCGCAGATTCTCATCCTCGGCGCGACGATCGTTCTCGTTTCGCTCCTGGTCCTGCTGATGCGCGGCACCCGTCTCGGCACCGCGATCCGCGCGATGGCGGAGAAGCCGGACGCGGCGGAGCTGATGGGCATCGACACGACCCGCACGGCGGCGCTGGTGTCGTTCATCTCCGGCGCGCTGGCCGGGGCGGGCGGCGTGCTGATCGGGCTGAACTTCAACGCGATCCAGCCCTACATGGGCGAGCAGATGATGCTGCGCGGGTTCGTCATCATCATCGTGGGCGGGTTGGGCGACATCGGCGGCGCGCTGCTGGCCGGCTTGCTCCTCGGGATCGTCGAGGTGCTGACCGCCGGCTACATCGACTCCGGGCTGAAAGAAGCGGTCGCCTTCGCGATCCTCGTCCTGGTGCTGTGGACGCGGCCGTCCGGCCTGTTCGGGCGGGCGACCGCGCAGCGGGCATGACGCTGCCGCCCTGGCTCGACGATTTTCTCTGGACGTACCAGAACGTCGTCCACTCTCTCGGCATCAACGGGCTGCTGGCGCTGTCGATGTATGTCGTCCTCGCAGTCGGCCAGCTTTCGCTCGGGCAGGCGGCGTTCATGGGGCTCGGCGCCTACTCCTCCGCGCTGATGTCGCTCAAGCTCGGATGGCCGTTCTGGCTCGTGCTGCCGGCGTCGATGGTACTGCCGGTGGCGTTTGCGCTCGCGATTGGTGTGCCGACCTTGCGGCTCGCGGGCGTGTATCTCGCGATCGCGACGATCGGGCTCGGCGAGGTGCTGCGGGCGGTCTATCTCAATGTCGATTACGTCGGCGGTGCACTCGGCCTGTCCGGGATTCCGGAGCGCGCCGAGACGTGGATGATCTACGTGCTCCTGCTCGTTGCGATCGCCGTATTGTGGCTGGTTGGCCGAAGCCGGATCGGGCGCGCGATGGAGGCGATGCGGGAGGACGAGACCGCAGCGGCGGTCATGGGCGTTCCGGTCCGACGATACCGCATGGGCGCGCTGCTCGCCTCGGCGGTGCTGGCGGGGGTCGCGGGGGCGCTGAGCGCGCACAGCTCCCATTTCATCGGCCCCAATGATTTCGGCTTCGAGCCGGCGGTGACGATCCTGTCCTTCGCGCTGCTCGGCGGCGTCGGCACCCCGCTTGCGCCGGTGCTCGGCGCGGCGCTGCTGACGGTGCTGCCGGAGCTGCTGCGCTCGCTCTCGGACCTGCGGCTGGTCATCAATGGCCTGATCATCGTCGCCGCCGTCCTGTTCCTGCCGAACGGCTTGCTGGCGTGGCGCATGCGCCGCCGCGCGGCATGACGCCGCTGCTCCGGACGCGGGGGCTGACGCGGCATTATTCCGGCGTGGTCGCGGTGGATGGGGTGGATCTGGATGTCGCCGCGGGATCGATTCACGCGGTCATCGGGCCGAACGGCGCGGGCAAGACGACGCTCTTCAACCTGCTCTCCGGCCTCGTCCGCCCGAACGCCGGGACGATCCTGTTCGACGGCGCCGACATCACTACCCTGCCGCCGGACCGGCGCGCGCGGCTCGGCATCGCGCGCACCTTCCAGAACATCCGCATCTTCGGCGCGATGACCGTGCTCGAGAACGTGCTGACCGGCCTCTGCGCGACGGGCCGCAGCGGTCTTGCCGGGACGGTGTTGCGGCTCGGCCGGTTTCGGCGGGAGGAGCGGGACGCGGTGGCGCGGGCGCGGGACGCGCTGGCGCTGGTGGGGCTCTCCGACAAGGCCGAATGGCGGGCGGCGGCGCTATCCTACGGCGACCAGCGCCGGCTCGAGATCGCGCGGGCGGCGGCAGCCGGGCCGAAGCTGATGCTGGTCGACGAGCCCGCGGCGGGGATGAACCCGGCGGAAACCGACGGGCTCGTGCACCTCATGCAGAGGCTCAACGCGCTCGGCATCACGATCCTTCTGGTCGAGCACGACATGGGCCTGGTGATGGGTATCGCCCATAACATTACGGTGCTGAATTTCGGCCGGCGCATCTTCGGCGGGTCACCGGACGCCGTCCGTCAGGACCCCGGGGTGATCGAGGCCTATCTCGGCCACAAGGTCGCGGCCCGCCTCGCGGCGGCGCGGGTGTGAGCATGCTCGAGGTCGAGGGGCTCACGGTCGCCTACGGCCGCACCGTCGCGGTGCACGCGCTCGACCTGCATGTGACCGAGGCGCAGGTGGTGGCGCTGATCGGCGCGAACGGCGCCGGCAAGACGACGACGCTGCGCGCCCTCTCCGGTCTGCTGCGCCCGCGCGCGGGGCGGGTGCAGCTCGATGGACGCGATGTCGCGGGGCGGCCGGGGCATCGGATCGCGGCGCTCGGGATGCGGCTGGTGCCGGAAGGACGGCAGATCTTCGCCGAGCTGACGGTGGAAGAGAACCTGTCGCTCGGCGCGTGGCTGACGCGTGACGGCGGCGAGATCGCGCGGCGGCGACAGTCGGTGCTGGCGCGCTTCCCCCGGCTGCGCGAGCGGCTGCGGCAGCGGGCGGGGTCGATGTCGGGCGGCGAGCAGCAGATGCTCGCGATTGGGCGGGCGCTGATGGGCGCCCCGCGGGTGCTGTTGCTCGACGAGCCGAGCATGGGGCTCGCCCCACTGTTCGTGGAGGAAATCTTCCGGATCGTCGCCGCCCTCAAGGACGAGGGGACCACGATCCTGCTGGTCGAGCAGAACGCCTCCGCGGCGCTCGAGATCGCGGACGAGGCTTATGTGCTCGAGGGCGGGCGCGTCGTTATGCACGGGCCGGCCTCGACGGTCGCCAACGATCCGGCCATCGTTGCGGCTTATCTGTGAGGCTGACGCCCGAGCCATGCCGCATCGCCTGATCGACATCTCCGCTACCCTCCGCGCCGACGTGGCCAGCGACCCGCCGGAGATGCTGCCGAAGATTCAGTACGTCGATCATCACCAGACCGCACCGCGCCTCGCCGCCTATTTCGGCATCGGCGTCGACCAGCTGCCGGACGGCCAGTACGCGGCCATCGAGCAATGCGCGATCACCACGCATAACGGCACGCATGTCGACGCCCCCTACCACTACTTCAGCCGGATGAACGAGGCCGTCGTTCCCGGCGGCGAGCCATCCATGCGGATCGACGAGGTGCCGCTCGAATGGCTCTACCAGCCCGCGGTGAAGCTCGACCTCCGGCATCTGCCGGACGGGCATGTCGTGCAGCCCGCGGAGATCGCGGCGGAGCTGGCGCGGATCGGGCACACGCTCAAGCCGCTGGAGATGGTGGTTGCCAACACGCGCGCCGGAGGCCGTTACGGCGAGCCCGATTACATCGACAGCGGCTGCGGCTTCGGCCGCGCCGCGACGCTGTGGCTGGCCGAGCAGGGCGTGCGCGTGGTCGGCACCGACGCCTGGAGCTGGGACGCGCCGTTCAGCCACACGCGGCGGCGGGTCCAGGAGACGGGCGACGCGAGCCTGATCTGGGAGGGCCACCGCGTCGGGCGGGACCGCGCCTATTGCCAGATCGAGAAGCTCGCGAATCTCGCCGTGCTCCCGCCGGATGGGTTCACGATCGCCGCCTTTCCTGTGAAGGTGCACCGCGGCTCGGCGGGGTGGACGCGGGCGGTCGCGATCCTGCCTGCGTGACCGGGCCAGACCGGACCGGCTCGCGATAGCCGAGCCGAAGGCGGTCAGGGGTTCCGAGCGCTCCTTGCGTTATGCGGCCATCGCCCCGCTCTCTGCCTCCACCACGTCGCGCACGTGGTCCGCCAACGCGATCGCTGCCGTCAGCCCGGGGCTCTCGATTCCGAACAGATTGACCAGCCCGGCGACCCCGTGCGCACCGGGCCCCTGCACCACGAAATCCTGGGCGGCGATCTCCTTGGGCACGATCTTCGGACGGATGCCGGAATACCCAGGCTGCAGCGCACCATCTTTCAAGCCCGGCCAGTACCGCCGCACCGCGGCGTAGAATCCGTCCGCGCGCCGCGGATCGACCGCGTAGTCGATCGTGTCCACCCATTCCACGTCTGGCCCGAACCGCGCCTGCCCGCCGAGGTCGATCGTCAGGTGCACGCCCAATCCGCCCGGCACCGGCACCGGATAGATCAGCCGTGAGAACGGCGAGCGGCCGGTCAGCGTGAAGTAGTTGCCCTTCGCGTAATACGCCTGCGGCACGAGTTGGCTCGGCATGCCGACGATTCGCCGCGCCAGCGCCGGCGCATGGAGCCCGGCCGAGTTGATCAGCAGCCGGCATCGCAGCGACATCGCCTCGGCGCCCCCAACCTCGATCTCCACGCCCTCGCTCACGGCCCGCCCGCCCTCGACGGTGCTGTGGAACACGAACAGCGTGCCGGCCGCCTCCGCCTCGCCCTGCAGCGCGAGCATGTAGGCGTGGCTGTCCACCACCCCCGTCGTCTCGGACATCAGCGCCGCCGTGCAAACGAGATTCGGCTCGAGCGCGCGCGCCTCGGCCGCAGTCATCAGCCGCATGCCCTCGACGCCGTTCGCCTCCGCGCGCGCCTTGATGCCCGCCAGCCGTTCGGTTTCGGCATCGGACGTCGCGACGATCAGCTTGCCGCAATTCATGAACGGCACGCCGCGCGCGCGGCAGAATTCGTAGAGCATCCGCCGGCCGGCCACGCAGGTGCGCGCCATCAGGCTGCCTTTCGGGTAGTAGATGCCGGCGTGGATCACTTCGCTGTTGCGTGACGACGTTTCGGTGCCGATGCCCTCGGCGGCATCCAGCACGATCACTTCGCGGCCGGCGAGCGCCAGCGCCCGCGCCACGGCGATGCCGACAACGCCCGCACCGGCCACCACGCAATCCACGTCTTCCATAGTCAGACCACCCCGACGGCGAAACGCATCCACTGCATCCACGACTGTAGCGCGCGACGCGGCCTGCGAGACATACTCGCCGGATCAACCAGGAGCACCGAGATGTATCGCCGCACCTTCCTGGCCGGCAGCGCCGCCGCACTTGCGTCGCCGGCGCTCGCTCGGGGGGCTGGCGCGAACGTGTTGCGCTTCATCCCCGACGCCGATCTCTCCTCGCTCGATCCGGTGTGGACGACCAGCTACCAGACGCGCGATCACGGCTTTCTCGTCTACGACACGTTGTTCGGCCAAGATGCGACCTACAAACCCACCGTGCAGATGCTGGAGGGCTTCGTCGTCGAGGACGACCGGCGCGTCTACCGGATGGCGCTACGCGCCGGGCTGAAGTTCCACGACGGCACGCCCGTGCTCGCGCGCGACTGCATCGCCAGCATCGCGCGATGGGGCAAGCGCGACGCCTACGGCCAGGCGCTGATGGCGGCGGTGGCCGAGATGAAGGCCAACGACGACCGCCGCTTCACCATCCGCCTGAAATCGCCGTTCCCGCTGCTGCCGGATGCGCTGAGCAAGACGTCGCCGAGCATGTGCCCGATCATGCCTGAGCGGCTGGCGCAGACCGATCCGTTCAAGCAGGTGACGGAAGCGATCGGCAGCGGACCGTATCGCTACAAGGCCGACGAGCGCGTACCCGGCGCCAAGGTCGTCTACGAGAAATTCGCGGAATACGTGCCGCGCTCGGGCGGCACGGCGGATCGCACCGCCGGCCCGAAGATCGCGAATTTCGATCGCATCGAGTGGCAGATCATCCCCGATGCATCAGCCGCCATGGGCGCGCTGCTGCACGGCGAGGTCGACTGGTGGTACACGCCGGCCGCCGACCTGCTGCCCCCTCTGCGAAAGGCGCACGAGGTGTCGGTCGCGACGATCGTGCCGACCGGAACGATCGCGACGATGCGCTTCAACCATCTCCAACCGCCATTCGACAATCCGGCGATCCGGCGCGCCCTCGTCGGCGCGGTGACTCAGGCCGATTACATGACCGCGGTGAACGGCGAGGACCGCTCGCTTTGGCGCGATAAGGTCGGATTCTTCTGCCCCGATACGCCCATGGCGAGCGACGCGGGAATGGAGGCGCTGACCAGCCCGCGCGATCTGGATCGCGTCAAGCGCGGGCTCGCGGAGGCGGGCTACAAGGACGAGCGCGTGGTGCTGCTCTCGCCGCAGGATATCGTCAGCGTGAAGGCGCTGGCGGCGGTGACGGAGGACCTGCTCAAGAAGCTCGGAATGAACGTCGACGCGCAGGCGCTCGACTGGGCGACGGCGGTACAGCGCCGGGCGAAGACTGATCCCGTCGATCAGGGAGGGTGGAGCATCTTCCAGACATCCTGGGCGGGGCTCGACATGTTCAATCCGGCCGGACACGTCTTCCTGCGCGCGAACGGGCGGGATGCCGCGCCGGGTTGGCCAAGCAGCCCGAGGCTCGAGGCGCTGCGCAACGATTGGTTCGCGGCCGAGGACATCTCGGCACAGCGGAAGATTTGCGAGCAGATCCAGCGCCAGGCCTTCGAGGACGTGCCGTACATCCCGCTCGGCCAATCCCTCGCGGTGACGGCATATCGGGTGGAGCTGCGCGGCATGCTGGAGGGCTTGCCGCTGTTCTGGAACATCCGGCGGACGTGAGCTGATGCATCGCCGGAATGAGGAGCTTTACGGATGAGATCCCGACGCGCGGGGCGCGCTACACGCGCCGCAGCGTGTCGATGCGGTATGTGCTCCCGCGCGATCTCGCGAGCGGTTCCAGTGCTGGCCCGGCGGCCGCCTCGAAGCCGGTCGCCGCCGCCTCGCCGGTTCCGGGAGTGTCGGTCGGACCCGTCCAGTTCACGAGCAGAGCGATGCCGCCCCGCCGCAAGCCCGTGACCGCCAGATGCGCCGTACGCGCAAGGTCGGTGCTGCCGAGGAAGTAAAGCACCTCGGACAAGACGATGAGGTCGTAGGCGCCGTCCGGCCATTCCTCCGGCACGCGCCGCCGCGCGAAGCGGACATTTTCGAGCCCGGCGCACTCACTGCGCGCGACCGCAAGCGCCGCATCCGCCACGTCGATCGCGAGCAGCCTTTCCGAGCGTGCGGCAAGTTGCCGCGTGAGCACGCCGATCGAACACCCCACCTCCAGAGCGTCCGTGAAGCGACGCTCCGCCAGGGCGCTCAGCGTCGCCGCGTATTTTTCACGCTCGTACTCGCTGCTCCGGAACCGCCAGGGATCAGGGTCCTGCGCATAGAGCCGCTCGAACGTCGCCGGCTCCCAGGATGCGTCACGGCTCATCGGGCAGGTCTCGCGTGCTGAACCACGCCGCCGCCTCGGTCAGCGCGATATCCGGCGCGGGCTGGCGGAGATACGTCGCGAGATCACGCAGCAGCCGCTCCACGGGATTCGGCCGCATGAGCGCCGCGAGCCCGAGCGAACGTTGCACGAGCCGCATTGCATCGAGGCACGCGGTCTCGATCGCGATGCGCGCGAGATTGACGTATTCCGCGATATCGCCGTCCGCCGCTTCCTCGCCCTCGGCGATCCGCGCCGCCTTGCCGATCCAGAGCGATGCCGTCTCCTGCGCGATCAGCATCGCGCCGAGCCGCGCCTGCTGGTGCGGGTCGTTGTGCCGGCCGCGCCGCACGAGCTGCTCGCGAGTCTCGGCGACCAGCGCGTCCAACCCGCCGCATGCCACCGCGGACGCGCGCCAGGCGCCGGCGGAAAATTCCGGTTGGCGCAGGTAATCGCCGGGCTGCCCGATCAGCACCGTCGCGTCCACCGCAATTCCGGTGAAGTCGACCACCCCGGTCCCGCACGCCTGCATTCCGTGCGTCTCGAACCTTTGCGCTCCGACGCGCTCGCCGGGCGCCAGCGGGATCAGGAGCATCTGCTCGGAGCCGCCTTCTGCCTTCGCCGTGATCACGGGACGGGTCGCCTGGGCGGCTGCGGAGCAGAATGTCTTGCCGCCGTGAAGCTGCCTGCCTTCGATCCGCACCGGCTCGCTGCCGTCTGTCGCCCAGATCGCGAAGAGATGTCCGGCCGCCGCGTCGGCCACCGCGTGCTCCATCTGCGCCGCGCCGCCGTAGCGCGCGACGAGCTTCAGCGCGTTGACGTGGCCCTCGAAGATGCGCCCGAGCGAGAGATTCGCCCGCCCGATCAACCGGAGCAGCCGCAGCGCCGCAGCTGCACCGTCCGGTTCGGTCCCGATGCCCAATCCGCCACACCGCACCGGTGCCGGCGCGAGCAAGCCGCCCGCAACGCGCAAAGCCCCGAGCTCCGCTTCGGGCACGCGGCGCTCGTCCGCTTGCGCAGCCTCCGTCCAAGCGGGGACGAGCGCGGCCACGCGGGCCAGCAGCGCCGAGGAAGATGTCGTGTCGAGCACGGCCGATATGACGGACGAGCGCGCGCCCGGTTCCCCCCCGCCGTTATCGCGACGAGACTTTCCGCTCCCCGATGCGTTGTGCCCGACGGTCGAGCACGGCCGCGCGGAGTGGGAATGCAGAAAGCCGCGGAATGGTCGCAGCTGCGGGACGATCGCGGGCTGCGGGTCGATATCGGGGGGACGAAGATCCTGCTCGTCCGCGACGGGGGCGCCGTGTGCGCTTATTCGGCCCTCTGCCCGCACGCCAACGGACCGCTCGAGGAAGGCGCGGTTTGCAACGGCCGCATCGTCTGCCCCTGGCACAAGGGCGCGTTCCGGGTCTCGGACGGCACGCTCCTGGAACCACCGCCGCTGGACCCGCTCCCGCGCTATCCGGTCGAGGTCCGTGACGACGGGATCTACGTCGATCCTACCGAGATTCCCCGCGCGCCGGCGACCCGATCGCACGACGACCGCGTCGTCCTGATCGCCGGCGCAGGAGCAGCTGGCGGGAGCGCCGCGGCGGCGCTGCGGGAGTTCGGGTTCGGCGGCCGCGTCCTCCTGGTCGGGCACGAAGGACCGCCGCCGTTCGACCGTACCTCGCTCAGCAAGTTCGTGATGGCCGGGCAGATGAAGCCGCAGGATGCGCCACCGCTTCGTCCGGCGGGCTTCTATGCGGCGCAGCAGATCGAACGCGTCGGGCAGGAGGTTCTCCGGCTCGACGCGGCGGGGCGGCGTGCGGTGCTCGCGGACGGGCGGGAGATCGCGTTCGACGCCGCCGTGATCGCGACCGGCGGCGTGCCGAAATCGCTCGACATTCCGGGCGCCGATCTTCCCGGCGTCCATGTTCTCCGGTCGCAGCAAGACGCGGCGGCGATCCTCGCGGATGTCCGTCCGGGCGCGCGCGCCGTCATTCTCGGCAGCAGCTTCATCGGGCTCGAAGTTGCTTCCGGTTTCGTCGAGCAGAAGGTGGCCGTCTCCGTCGTCGCCCCTGTCCACGTGCCGTTCGCGCCGCAATTCGGGCCGCGGATCGGCGCCGCGATCCGGACGCTGCACGAGGCGCACGGCGTCCAGTTCCACCTCCCCGCGCAGGCCGCGCGCATTAACGGCGACGGGCACGCGGCCGGGGTGGTCCTGGAGGACGGCATGCGGCTCCCGGCCGATCTCGTCGTGATCGGCGTCGGGGTCCGACCAGCCACCGATTTCGTCGCGGGCATCCCGCGTGGGGACGACGGCAGCCTCGCCGCGGATGCCGGGATGCGAGTGGCCGAGGGGATATACGCGGCGGGCGATATCGCCTCCTTCCCGCTGCCGCAGGATCAGCGCCGCGTGCGCGTGGAACACTGGCGTGTTGCCCAGGAGCATGCGCGGATCGCCGCATCGAATATCGCCGGCGGGCGCGCGAGCTACGACGACGTCCCGTTCTTCTGGACCTACCATTACGGCAAGCGCATCGAATATCTCGGTCACGCCGAATCCTGGGACGAGATCGAGATCGACGGCGAGCTGGGTGAGATGCGCTTCCTCGCCCTCCTGCTCCGACGCGGCATGGTGGCCGCCATCGTCGCGTGCCAGCGCGAGCGGGAGACGGCGCTTCTCGCCGAACCGATGCGCCACGCGCTTTGCCGCGCCGAAGCGCGCGAAATCTTGCGGCGCGCCTAGCCCGTGCCGAACATCGTCGTCGCCATCCCGGTCCGCGACGAGGCGGAGCGCATCGGCGCTTGCCTCGAGGCGCTCGCATCGCAACGGAGTCGAAGCGGGTACGAGGTGCTGCTGCTTCTGAACAACTGTGCCGACGATACCGAGTCCGTCGTGCGCGCGCTCGCGCCGCGTCTGCCGATCCGCATCACGGCCACCACCGTGACCTTCCCCCCGGAGGTGGCCAGCGCAGGCGAGGCTCGGCGGCTCGCAATGTCGCTGGCCGCCGAGCGTGCCGGGCCGGACTCGATCCTCATGACGACAGACGCCGATGGCCGCGTGGCGCCGGATTGGGTCGCGGCCAATCTCGCGGCGATCGCTCAAGGTGCCGAAGCTGTCGCGGGACGTGCGCTGATCGATCCGGTCGAGGCGCTGGCGATCCCGGCGCATCTTCATGCCGACGATGCGGTCGAATGCACGTTTGCGGCACGGCTCGACGAAATCGACGCGCTCGTCGATCCCGATCCGGCGGATCCGTGGCCTCGCCACGACGAGGCGTGCGGGGCGAGCCTTGCGGTCGCGGTCTCGGCCTACCGCCGCGCCGGTGGCGTTCCTGCCGTTGCGCTCGGCGAGGATCGCGCTTTCGTCGCCGGCCTGCGTCGAGTCGATGCCGCCATCCGCCACGCGCCGGAGATCACCGTCGTCGTCTCCGGCCGCCTCGAGGGCCGTGCGCGGGGCGGCATGGCGGACACGATGAAGCGCCGTATCACGCAGCAGGATGCCTGGGTCGATGACCGTCTCGAACCGGCGCGTGACCGCTTCCGCCGCGCCCGCCTCCGCGCGCGCTACCGCGCCGCGCGCCGTGGGGCGGACTCGGCTGCGGCGGTCGCGCGCGAGCTGCGGATCACCCCGGAGGCGCTCAGGGCGTGCCTGGCGGACCCGTTCGCGGGAACGGGCTGGGAGCGGGTCGAGTCGAAAAGCCCGGTGCTGCAGCGCGCCCGTGTGATCCGCGCCGGGCTCGGGCAGGAGATCGGACGGGCCGACGCCATCCTGGCGCGCTTGCGAATGCGGGAGGAGGCGGCGGATTGACCGGCGATCATCGCCAAAACGGCGCGGCGTCTCGGAACTCGTCCCAGGCGTCCGGGATGGGATCGGCGGCCTCCGCGCGACGCCCCTCGCTCCATATCGCCACCGCTGCGACGCCCGGTACGATCTCGAGCGGATGCGTCCGGCCGAGCTGCTCCGCCAAAGTCACCGCGACCGCCGCGTCGTTGATCTCGCCCAGCAACGCCTGGAGATGCTTGCAGCGCTTGAGGTAGGGGGAGACGCGGTCAGGCGGGTAGAGGCCGGCGAGATCGTCGACGCTATAGCGGAGCTTCTTCAGCGACTTGCGGAGGTCGTGAAGATCCGTGCCAACCAGCCGGCCGATATGCCGCCCGCGCTTGGCGACCTTCCGCGCGACCCCGTCCAGGAGCGCGGGCGCCACGTCCGACAGGGGCGCCCGCAGCTTCTCGCCTCCGAGCACGCGAGACTCGTCATCAGCCCACGCCGCGAGCGCGAGGGCCAGCCGGGTCAAGGCCGGACCCGCGAACTCCTGCTCGAGCCGCGCGTGCGCCGACTCGCGCTCCGACTGTGCCGCCCGCATGAGGGCGGGCCGCCAGTGGCCGGCCGTGCCTCCGAGAGCGGCGGGGAGGGTTTCGCGGCAGAACACGTCCCAGTCGCGGTGTTCCCCGAGCAAGCGGCCCAGGCGCTGCAGCTCGTCGTTGAAAGGGGCAACGGCGTGCGGCTCCAGGTGAGGCCCGAACAGCACCAGCGCCGTGCGGAGGCGGCGGACGGCGACTCGCATCTGGTGCACGCCCTCGATCGCGCCCGCCGCGGCCGCCGGCTGGTTGCCGATCAGGGCGTCCAGGGCGCAACCGAGGATGCGTCGGAAGGCGTCCTCGGCGGCGAAATCGGCGTTGAGCACCGGATCGCGCGTCTTGATCGGCTCCGGGAGCCGGCCGCTCGCAAGCCGGTAGCCGCGCCCCGCCTTCGACTCGACGCCGATCCGCAACGGAAGGTCGGCTTGCAGCACAAGTGCGAGGCGGTAGAGCGGGCCGACCGGCCCTTGCTTCAGTTCCAGTTCGAGCTCGTGGATTGCCTCTTCGGCGCCCCCCGTGCGCAGGCAGCCGAAGTCCACGGCCGCCTCGACACCCGAAGAGCCCTCCAACCGGAGTTGCCATTTTGTGCGGGTAACTTCGGTGGTCAGCACCGGCGCAAGCTGACCGGCCGTATCGTTCGAGAGCAGCCCGCCCAACGGCGTGTCGGAGAGCAGGTGAAGATCCGGCCGGTCCCCAGCGACCGGCCATTCCCATTCGCCGCGCCGTCGCGCAAGCCCCGTGTCCTCCGCCTTCGGCGCGGGGCCGTCGGACTTGACCGTCTGGATGGCTTTGTCGCCGGCACGGCGTACCCGGAGCGTGAACCCGTTTCCGGCAATGCGGTGATCGGGCGTGTCGAAATAGGTGGTGACCAGACGCTCCGCCCGGGGCGGGGCGGTCGCGGCCGCCGCGAGTGCGGGATGCGCCTCGACATGCGACCGCGCCTCCGGCGGAAACAGGAGCTTCAGCTCGACTTCAAGCGGCTCTCGCTTGGTCTGATCCGCCATCCCCGACTCCGGAAACGCCCCGCACCGTCAGCGTAACCTCAGGCGCCTATCACAACCACCTCTCCCGGTGTTCGGCCACGAACATATCGTCGCTCAGATCGGCGTGTACGCGGCACACGCGATCGATCTCCGCCGCCTGCCCGGGGCTCGGGTCTTCCACGCGAATGCGCCGCGAGACTATGAATCGCGTACAGGGGCGTCAGTCAAGGAGGCCTGCGATGCCGACACTGACCGGCGGATGCCAGTGCGGTGCGATCCGTTACGCGCTCAGCGCGATGCCGGAGGGCGCGCATCTCTGCCATTGCCGCATGTGCCAGAAGGCGGTCGGCGGGCCGTTCGCGGCACTCGCGCCGGTGCGGCTGGCGGATTTCGCCTGGACTCGGGGTGCCCCCGCGCGCTTTGACAGCTCGGATCTGGCGTATCGGCATTACTGCGCCGCGTGCGGCACGCCGCTGACCTACGTATACAGCGAGAAGCCCTGGATCGACGTGACGATCGGCAGCCTCGACGAGCCGGAGCGTGTGCCGCCGGTGCGGCAGTTCGGCGTCGAGAGCCGCGTGCCCTGGTTCGATCCCGCGGCATTGAATCGCCTGCCGGCCGAGGAGACTCAGCTCACGCGCGCGGGACAGCGGGTCGTCGCGATCAGCTATCAGCATCCGGACCACGAGACGTCGCCCGGCTGGGCACCGCCGAAACCCTCGGCCTGACCGTCACAAAACCTTCGTTCAACCGGCCCGATCGCTTCGCCTAATTAAGCCCCGCCCCAGGGCTACGGGATCCCTTCATTGACGCTTGAGCTCAAGTCCATCACCCGGCGGTTCGGCGCCGTCCACGCTGTCGACGACGTCTCGATCGCGGTCCCACGAGGCCAGTTCGTGGGGGTGATCGGCCGATCTGGTGCGGGGAAGTCGACGATGCTGCGGATGATCAACCGCCTCGTCGACCCGAGCGCCGGACGCATTGCCTGGGACGGGCAGGACGTGACCGCGCTGAAAGGCCGCACGCTGCGCGACTGGCGCCGGCGCTGCGCGATGATCTTCCAGCAATTCAATCTCGTCGGCCGGCTCGACGTGCTGAACAACGTGCTGACCGGCCGCCTCGCTCACGCGAGCTCGCCCGGCGCGATGCTCAAGCTGTGGAGCCGCGCGGACCGCGCGATCGCGATGTCGGCGCTGCACATGATGGATATCGCGGGCCTCGCCGCGCAGCGCGCCGACAGCCTCTCCGGCGGGCAGCAGCAGCGCGTCGCGATCTGCCGGGCGCTGGTACAGGAGCCGGAGATCATCCTGGCCGACGAGCCGGTCGCCTCGCTCGACCCGCGCAACGCCAAGGTCGTCATGGACGAGTTGCAGCGCATCAACCGGCATTTCGGCCTGACCGTGCTCTGCAACATCCACTCGCTCGACCTCGCGCGCAGCTACTCCGACCGGCTGATCGGGATGGCGGCGGGGCGGATCGTGTTCGACGGCTCGCCCGCCGAGTTGACCGATCAGGTCGCGCGCGAGCTTTACGGAATGGAAGCCGACGACGTGCTGGATCGGCCGGACCCAGCGCTTGCCGGCGCCTCGGTCGCGGGTCTCGCGACCGCCTGACTGCCTTCCTTCGCTTCGGCCAATTCAGAGAGAAAGAGAGCAGATCCATGATGAAGCGCCGCACGGTGCTCGCCGGCCTCGCCGCCGGCGCTGCGACCGCCACCGCGAAGGCCGCCTTCGCGCAGAGCTGGAAGGCCAAGTATCCCGAGCTCGTGCTCGCCGTGGTGCCCGCCGAGAACGCGTCGGGCGTGACGGACCGCTTCACGCCATTCGCGGCGTACCTGACCAAGCAGCTCGGCACAAAGGTGACGCTCCGCATCGCGAACGACTATGCCGCGGTGATCGAGGGGCAGCGCGCCGGCAACATCCATATCGGCTATTACGGCCCGGCCTCGTTCGCACGCGCGCTGGTGACCGGCGTGAAGACCACCGCGTTCGTCATCGACGTGAACGCGGACGGAACGAAGGGCTACTACTCCGTCTTCTACGTGAAGAAGGACAGCCCCTATCAGAACGTCGAGGAGCTGAAGGGCAAGGATCTCGGCCTCGTCGATCCGAACTCGACCTCGGGCTACAACATGCCGCTGTTCGCGCTCAACAAGCGCGGCATCAACGCCGAGAAGTACTTCGGCAAGATCCTGGTCACCGGGAGCCACGAGAACGCCGTGCTCGCGCTCGTTCAGGGGACCGTGCAGACCTGCGCGAATTGGTGGAACGCGCCGGGCGACAGCAACCTGACGCGCATGCTCGACAAGAAGATGATCCCCAACATCGACGGCAAGCCCGCGCAGGAGAGCGACTTCCGGATCATCCTGAAGTCCGACCTCATCATCAATTCGCCGACCGCGTATCTCGACAGCCTCCCCGAGGACCTCAAGGCGGCGATCCGCGCGGCGTATCTGGATGCGGCCAAGAACGACAAGGCGGCGTTCGACCGGCTGTCCGACGGCAAGGCGCAGCCTTGGCAGCCGACCGACAACGCGGCTTATGACGACACGATCAAGCTGATCCAGTTCGTCGACAAGTTGCGCAAGCAGAACGCTTGATTTCGCGTCGCTTTCCAAGCCCGGCACCCCACCCCATACCCGCGAGCGGGGAAAGGACTTTCGACGCTCCCTCTCCCCGCGTGCGGGGAGAGGGCCGGGGTGAGGGGTCGTGATCCCAACAGTCACCATGCCGCCGGAGGCGCAACTCGCGCCGCTGGTGCGCCGCTACGACACGGCGATCCGGGCCAAACGGCAGCAGACGTTGCTCGGACTCGGCATCGGCGTGCTGGCCTTCGCGATCGCCTGGATCGGCGCGGAAGTCGACATGCCGATGTTCTTCGCCAATATCGGCAACTTCTTCGGCTACTTCGACCGCATCCTCCACCTCGACACCGGCGCGCCGGTCTGGACGGATCCGGGCTACTGGTACTGGGGGATCAACCGCTGGTCCCGCCAGCTCGGCGAGACGATCCTGATCGCCTATGTCGGCACCTTCACCGGCTGCCTGATCGCGTTCCTGACCTGCTTCCTCTCGAGCGAGAACCTGATGCCGTCGCGAGTCGTCCGGTTCACGGTCAAGCGCCTGCTGGAACTCGCGCGCACGGTCCCGGAACTGGTCTACGCGCTGATCTTCGTCGTCGCGTTCGGGCTCGGCCCGCTTCCCGGCGTGCTGGCGATCACGCTGCACACCGCGGGCACCTGCGGCAAGCTGTTCGCGGAGGTGGTCGAGAGCATCGACATGTCGCCGGTGGAGGGCATCGGGGCGACCGGGGGCACCTGGCTCGAGCGGATCCGTTTCGCGGTGCTGCCGCAGGTGCTCTCCAACTTCGCGAGCTATACGCTGCTCCGCTTCGAATTCAACGTGCGCGGGGCCACCGTGATCGGCTTCGTCGGCGCGGGGGGCATCGGCATGGAGCTGATCGTCGCGATCCGCAAGTTCTACTACGCGGACGTGAGCGCCATCCTGCTGATGATCATCCTCTGCGTGATGCTGCTGGATCTCGGTTCCGAGCGGTTGCGCCACAGATTGCTCGCGATGGAGCGCGGTCGATGAGCGACGCGGCCGCGAAATCGCTGCGCGACGCGCTGCTCGCCGAGCGCGAGGCGGTGGCGGCGCGCTACGCGGACGTTCTCGCACCGGACTGGAAGTCGCGCGGTGTCACGCTCGCGCTGATCGCCGGAGCGGTCGCGATCTATCTATTCGGGCTGATCGCGCTCGATATCTCGCCGCTACGCCTCTACAACGGCATGGCGGAGCTGATCGGCATCATTGGCCTGATGCTGCCGCCGTCGCTGCACAGCTGGGCACATTTCTGGACCTATCTTTCGGCACTGGGGCAGACGCTGGCGATCGCGTTCCTCGGCGTGCTGCTCGCGGCGATCATCGGTTTTCCGCTCGGCTTCCTCGCCGCGAAGAACGTGGTCGCGAGCCGGATCGTGCATTTCCTGGCGCGGCGCGGCCTCGATACGATCCGCAGCGTCGACACGCTCGTCTGGGCGCTCATCTGGATCAACGTGGTCGGCCTCGGACCGTTCGCCGGCGCGCTCGCGATCACGTCCGCCGATCTCGGGATTTTCGGCAAGCTGTTCTCCGAGGCGATCGAGACCGCCGACCGTAAACCGGTGGACGGACTATTGGCGACCGGCGCCTCGCGGCTTGAAGTGATCCGCTTCGGCATCCTGCCGCAGGTGCTGCCGGTGTTCGCGAGCCAGGTGCTTTACTTCTTCGAGTCGGACGTGCGGTCTGCGACCATCATCGGCATCGTCGGCGCGGGCGGCATCGGGCTCTACCTCTCCGAGCAGATCCGCGTGCTGGAGTGGCAGGAGACCTCGTTCATCATCCTGATGATCCTGGTCACGGTCGCGCTGATCGACCTGATATCGCAACGGCTACGCGCCGCAATGATCGGCGAGCGCCGGAGCTAGCGTCAGGATCTTGCGAGCCAGCGCATCCGCGAACATTTCCGGCGCATCGCGGGTTGCCTCGATCGCAGCTGTCAGTCCACGATCGCCTGATAGGTCAGCACCCGCAATTGACGGCGGATCGGATATGTCGAAGACGGCATCAGCTGCGTGAGCAGCACCACTGCCATGTCCTCGGCCGGATCGATCCAGAACGCCGTGCTCGCCGCGCCGCCCCATGCGCACTCGCCGGGCGTGCCCAGGATCTGCGCCTTCGCGGGATCGAGCATGACGGAGAATCCGAGGCCGAATCCCACGCCTTCGTAACTGGACTCGCTGAAGCGGGCCTGGCCCATGTCAGCCATGTCGCCGCGCAGGTGGTTGGACATCATCAGCTCGACCGTCTTGCGGCCCAATAGCCGCGTGCCGTCCAGCTCCCCGCGGCCCAGCATCATGCGGCAGAACCGCATGTAATCGCCCGCGGTCGAGACGAGGCCGCCGCCGCCTGAGCAAAGATCGCGCGGCATGCGGTAGCGGCTCTCGGCGGGATCGTCGATCAACTGGAGCGCGCCGTCCGTGCCGCGCGTGTAATTGGCGGCGAAGCGCGCGTGCTTGTCGGCCGGGACGAAGAAATCCGTGTCGGCCATGGCGAGCGGCGCGGTGACGCGCTCTTTGAGGTAATCCTGAAAGCTGCGGTCCGAGATCACCGCGACGAGCTGCCCCAGGACATCCGTCGCGATGCTGTAGTTCCAGGCCGAACCGGGTTGCGCGATCAGCGGCAGGCTTGCGGCACGGCGGACGACCTCGTCCAGCGAGACCTCCTGGGTCTGGAAGTCGACGCCCTCGGACCGGTAGAGCGCGTCCACCGGGGTCGCCTCCATGAAGCCGTAGGTGAGGCCGGACGTGTGCGTCAGCAGATCGCGGAACGTGATGTCGCGCGCGGCCGGCACCGTCTCCAACTTGCCGCGGCTTCCGCCAGTGTAGACGCGCATATTCGCGAAATATGGCAGGAAGCGCGTGATCGGATCATCGAGCTGGATGAGTCCTTCCTCGTAAAGCTGCATGATCGCGACCGACGTGAGCGGCTTGGTCATCGAGTAGATGCGGACAATCGTGTCGTCGGCGAACGCGGCTTCGCGCGCGAGGTCCGCCGACCCGGTGCAGCGCTGGTAGGCGATGCGGCCGCGGCGCATGACCGTGGTGCTCAGACCGGGGAGTTTGCCTTCGTCGACGAGACGACGCATCCAAGTGTCGATCCTCTCGAGCCGCGCGGAGGAGAGGCCTACATCTTCCGGTGATGCGACAACCTGTGCGTCCATGTCGATATCCCCTTGCCGTCGAGCGCCGAGCTTAGCGCGTGCCGCTCGATTAGCCAGGGCTGCGCCGGAACGGTTCACGGGCCACGCGGTCCCGTCACGCCAGGTTGAATTCTCCGCCGTCTTCGCGCAGGCTGCTTACGCAATAAATTGCCACGAAATAAGTGGAGGAGGCGGGCATGCCCAACTCGGCAAGCATTACGCGGCGGACGCTGCTCGTCTCCTCGATCGTCGCCGCCCCCGCGGCCGCCCTCGCGCAGCGTCGTGCGACCCCGCAGCGCAGCAGTTCGGTGCTCGCCTATGTCGGCAGCTACACCGACGCCTCCACCCCGGCCGGCCATGGCCAGGGAATCACCCTGTGGCGTCTCGATCTCGGAAGCGGAGCGATGTCGCTGCTCAAGACGTTTCCCGCCGCCAGCCCCTCATGGCTCGCGGTCGACCCGCTCGCGCTCGACCCGCTGAAACGGTTCGTCTACGCCGTCAACGAGATCGACACATATGGCCCGGACAAGACCGGCTCGGCTACCGCCTATACAATGGACCGCCTGAGCGGGGACCTCACCGCGCTCGGAACCGTCAGCGCGCGCGGCAAGGGGACGACGCATGGCAGCGTGCATCCGTCCGGGAAATTCTTCTTTGTGGCCAATTACGGTTCCGGCAGTTTCGCCGTGCTGCCGATCCAGCCGAACGGCACGCTCGGCGAGGCGGTGGACGTGGCGCAGGACTCCGGTCCGCCCGGCGCCGGTCGCCCGGCGGAGGGACCGCCTGGCAATTTCTCGATCAGCGACCACAACGGGCCGCACGCGCACATGATCTCGTCGGACCCGACCGGCCGCTTCGTCATCGGCAACGATCTCGGGCTCGATCGCACCTACATCTGGCGCATCGACCTCGCGACCGGAAAACTGAACCCGAACGATCCGCCGTTCATCCCGACCGCGTCGGAAGGCGCCGGCCCGAGGCACTTCGCGTTCCATCCGAAGGGTCGCGTCTTCTACAATCTCTACGAGGAAGCCTCGCAGCTCGCCGTCTACGACTGGAACCCGCAGACCGCCGCAATGACGCTCAAGCAGAAGACCCCAACGCTGTCCGGCTATTCCGGAACCAATTTCACGTCCGAGATCGTGGTCGCGCCGGACGGGCGGTTCCTCTATGTCGCCAATCGGCTGCACAACACGATCGGCGTCTTCGCGATAGCGCCGGACGGCCGGGTGCGCTGGATCGGCGAGGAATGGACGCGCGGCGATTATCCGCGGAACATCGCGCTCGATCCCACCGGCCGCTTCATGGCCGCCTGCAACCATCGCAGCGACAACGTGACGATCTTCCGGGTCGACCGCGCCACCGGCATGCTCGCGTTCACGAACCAGTACGCGGCGGTGGGCAGTCCTTCAATGATCATGTTTCCGGGGTAGGCCGGGTACACTGGCCAGCGCGGCCGCCGCGCTCAAGCCGCCGCCGCAATCGCCCCCCGACAAGCCCCGAGGCCAACCGTCGCAAACCCCTCGCGCACCGCCCGTGCCGTCAGCGTCACCTCGTCCCCGTCCTCGAGGAACCGCCGCGTCTCCCCCGATGGCAGCGCCACCGGCTGCCGACCGCCCTGCGTGATCTCCAGCAGCGAGCCGTACCCGCCCGGCTCCGGCGCCGAGATCGTCCCCGATCCGAACAGATCGCCCGCGCGCAGGTCGCATCCCCCGCTCGTCTGATGCGCCACCATCTGCGCGAACGTCCAATACAGATGCCGCGCATTTCCCGCCGACAGACGATGCGGCGCGATCCCCTCCGCGCGCATCCGCGCCGTCGACAGCGTCACCTCCAGCACGAGATCGAGCGCGCCTGCCTGCTGGTCAGCCGCGTCCCACAGATGCGGCATCACAGGCGGATCGCCCTCCGGCCGCGCCGCTTGCGCCGCCCGAAATGGCGCCAGCGCCTCGGGCGTCACGATCCAGGACGAGATCGTCGTGTGAAAATTCTTCGCGAGAAACGGCCCGAGCGGCTGATACTCCCAGGCTTGGATGTCGCGCGCCGACCAGTCGTTGAGCAGGCAGAATCCCGCGATTGCGGACGATGCCGCCCCGACCGGCACCGGCTCGCCGAGCGCGTTTCCCGGTCCGATCCAGATGCCCAGCTCGAGTTCGTAATCGAGGTTCCGCGACGGCCCGAAGCTCGGCACCGTTTCGCTCGCCGGCTTGCGCTGGCCGTTCGGCCGCCGCACCGTCCCGCCGGAAACCCGCACCGACGATGCACGTCCGTGATAGGCGACGGGCAGATATTTGTAGTTCGGCATCAGCGGCGCGTCGGGCCGCAACAGCCGCCCGACATTCATCGCGTGATGGATGCCGGCGTAGAAATCGGTGTAGTCGCCGATCGCGCACGGCACATGCATGACGCAGGCCGACTCCGCATGGAGCATCGGCGCGATCCGCTGGCGCGCCGCCGCTGTTCCCTCATCGCTCAACAGCTCCGAGAGCCGCGCCCGCAATGCCACGCGCGGCCCCGCACCGCCCGCCAGGAACGCGTTGAGCGTCGGCTCCGCCGCCGCTTCCGCGCCGGTGCCCGCCAGCAGGTCCGCGGCGCGCATCGCCCGCAGATCGAGGATCGCATCCCCGATCCTGACACCGCCGCGCGGCGCCTCTCCCGCCTGGTTGTAGACGCCCAGCGGAAGATTCTGGATCGGGAAATCCGGATGTCCGTCCGCCGTCGCCACCCAACAGCGACGGCGGACGTCGTGCGTCTCGTCGATCACGGCGCAAAGTTCTTGCGGATGCCGTTCCAGCACGAGTCGTAATCAGGCTGCAGCTGCGGGCAGCTCATGGCGAAGCGCGACGGCCGCAGCACCTGCCCGGTCTCGAACATGAAGGCAAGCGTATCGTCGATCTTCTGTGGCGCCAGCTCCGCCGCCATCGCACGCTCGGTCGTCGCCGCATCCGGCCCGTGCGCGCTCAGCAGGCCGTGCAGGCTGATGCCGCCCGGGAGGAACCCGCCCGCCTTCGCGTCATACTCGCCCTTCACCAGCCCCATCAGCTCGTTCATCACATTGCGATGGAACCACGGCGGCCGGAACGTATTTTCGGCCACCAGCCAGCGCGGCGGGAAGATCACGAAATCCATGTTTGCCTGGCCCGGCGTGGCGGTGGGCGAGGTCAGCACGGTGAAGATCGATGGATCGGGATGATCGAAGCTGATCGTGCCGATCGTGTTGAAATGCGCGAGGTCGTATTTGTAGGGCGCGTAGTTCCCGTGCCACGCCGCCACATCGAGCGGCGAGTGGTCGAGCGTCGTCTCCCACAGCTTGCCCAGGAACTTCTGCACGACGGCGGTCGGCTCGTCGCGATCCTCGAACCACGCCACGGGCGAGAGGAAGTCGCGCGGATTGGCGAGCCCGTTCGCGCCGATCGGCCCGAGATCCGGCAACCGCAACAGCGCGCCGTGATTCTCCGCGATGTAGCCGCGTGCCACTTCGTCCAGAAGCTCGACGCGGAACCGCATCCCGCGCGGCAGCACCAGGATCTCGCCCGGCGCGACATGCAGCCGCCCGCATTCGGTCACGACATGCAGGCGCCCGAGCTGCGGCACGACCAGCATCTCGCCGTCCGCGTTCCAGAACACGCGCTCCATCGAGCGGTTGGCGCGATAGACATGCACCGTCACCCCGTCGAGATACGCGTCCGGTGCATTGCCGCCGATGGTCACGATGCCGTCGACGAAGTCGGTCGGCTCGTCCGGCAACGGCAGCGGATCCCAGCGCAGCCGGTTCGGAGTCGGGTCTGCGAGCGGGCCGTTCAGCAGCGACGACGGGATCGGCTCGTAGGGCGGATGCGCCGCGGAGGGGCGAATGCGATAGAGCCAAGTGCGCCGGCTCTCCTTGCGGGGCAAGGTGAACGCCGTGCCGGTGAACTGCTCGGCGTAAAGCCCGTGCGGCGGCCGCTGCGGCGAGTTGCGGCCCTCCGGCAATGCGCCGGGAATGGCCTCGGTCGCGAAGTGGTTACCGAAGCCCGAGAGGGTCGCGGCCGTGAGGCCCGTGATCGTGTCCATCGGCGTTCCTCCTGATCCGTCCCAGCATATGGCTTCGGATCGATGAGGCCTCATACCACGCGGCGAAAAAGATCACCCCCTCCGTCGGCCTCGGTGCAGCTCCGCCGGCACCGGCGCGTCGGATCGCTAGAGCTGGTCCAGTCCGTACGCGAACGTCCCGATCCCGATGACGACGAGTGTGACCGCCGCGATGCGGGACACGAGCTCCGAATGCGCGAGAACCCGCCGCGAGGCCGTTGCAATTCCGGCGAAGAGCGACGCCAGGAAGAGCACGAGCGTATAGCCGATCGCGTAGAGGGCCATCGCGCCGATGGCACGCACGGGCGAGGCGCCGAGAGAAACCGCTCCCAGTATGAAGACAAGAATGGGGCTCGCGCACGGAGACGCGATGAGCGCGAACACCAGTCCAACGAAGAAGGATCCGCCGCCTGCCGGGATGCGTGTGCCGGTCTGGGGAATCGGCAGTCGCACGAGCCCGGCCATCCACAGGCCCATGACGACGGTCAGCACGCCCACCGCAATGTTCACCGGCGCGCGGTATTCGACAAACAGCGCGAAGAACAGCGACGACGTCAGGCCGAGTGCCACGTTGACGACGACGACACCCAGCACGAACAACGAGGCCACTCGCAACGCCGCAATCCGCGACGTCAGCTTCGACGCACCGATATAGGAGAGATTGAGTGGCAGCATCCCGAGGATGCACGGGGAGATGCTGGCGACGAGCCCGCCGGCGAAGGCGATCGGATAGAGACGCCACCCTTCGAGGGCGGCCGGACCGTGCAGCCACCGGGCAACGGTGTTCTGCCAGAGCCCGACTTCACGTTCGAAGAA
>DATAPS010000551.1:0-7733 GCA_036265085.1 Acetobacteraceae bacterium
GCTCGCCGAGAACAATGCGATGATTCACTTCGGCGGCGAAGGCCTGCCGTATCCGAACTCGTCGCTCACCGTGATCGGCAACACGCTGGAAAACGACAAGGGCGCCGGTACGGTCGCTGTCCTGAACCAGACGGCAACCACCGTCACGATCACCGACAACCAGATCGACAACATCGCGGCAACCAAAATCGCGCAGGGTCCGTCGGTTGCGACCGACAACGTCGACGCGAACGGCAACCTACTCGCCGACAATACGCTTACCGGCGTGATCCCTGGCAGCACCCAAATCTTCACCGACGCGCTGCCGCACACGGTCACGCTGACTTCCAAACTGGTGGCGGTCGAAGGAGGGGCCGGCTACCTCACCGTCCTCGACCCTGTGGGTCACGTAATCGCGATCGGCGGCACCGGGGGAATGTCGTTCACCGAATCGCCGGGAGTCGGTGGCAGCACGATCGAGACGGTCGGGGGTTCCACCAACTCTATCACCGTCAGCGGTCAGGATTTCATCGGAAGCGCCGGCACAGATCGGATCGTTGCCGGTGGCGGCAACGTCACAGGCACAATTTCGGGGTCGGCGACCGTGGACGACGGCGTCGGGAGCGACAGCTGGACCGTGACCGGGACGGCGGACGTGACCGGGCATGGCGGCAGCCCGGTTTTCAACGTCGGATCACAAGGATCGCTCTCCGTCACCGGCCCCCTTGGCTACATGCGCGTTCAGAATACCGGCGGCTCGGCCAATTTCGCGATCGCACAGGGCGGCGCACAGGAGAGCGGCACGTTTACGGGCGGATCCTGGGATCTGCAGGTCTACAGCGCGACGATGGTGGTGTCGACGGCGGCGAGCCCGATCGGCGCGACGCTCAATCTGACCAGCGGCACGGCGAACGTCACAAGCTTGGGACATGACGTGATCTGGGCCGGAAGCGGCAACGATACGATCATCGTGAAGGGCAATGCCGAGATCCATGCCGGGACAGGCACGCTGGCAGTCTACGGGCGAAGCAGCCCGGGCGCGACGCTCTACGGCAACGGCGGCGACTATTACATCGGCGGCGACACCGGAAACATCAAGTACTACGGCGGCGACAAGGCAAGCACGGTCGAGCTCCACCTCTCGAACAACACGCTCAACGGGGGCGCCGGCCTTCTCACCGTCAACGGCGGTTCCCGCGAGGTCATGAACGGCGGCGCGGGCGGCCTCAACTACAACGCGATCGACGGCGGCGGCGCAAATACGATCTCCACCGCCGTCGGCGCGACCGATACGCTCACGCTCGCCGGCGCTGATACGGTGGTGAGCTGGGGCAACGATCTGATCAACGGCGGCTTCGGCAACCAGTCTCTCGACGTACACGGCAACAGCATGATCATCGGCAGCACCGGATCGAGCCATATCACGCTGTGGGGAACTGACACGTTGGTCGGAAACGGGGTCGATTTTGTCACTGCGCAAGCAGGGTCGAACGTGTCGATCACCGCCGGCAAAACGACGCAAGTCTGGGAGACCGGCGCGCGGGTGCATTACGGCACCTCAACCTCCGACGTCGTCGTGTGCGGAGGCGCCGCCCAGGTCTCCAACGGCGCAGGCGGAAGCGTCGCGATCACGACGCAGGCGGGAACCTCGACGAACGTCGTCATCGGCGCCGGCAACGCCACGCTTACCTCGGCTGGCGCTGATAACATCCACGCGGGATCCGGGACCGACACGATCGTGCTGTCCGGGACGGGCACTCAGGTCTGGGGCGGCAATGGGAGCACGTCTGTCTCAAACGTGAATATGCAGTCGGGCAACAACACGACGATCCACGGCTGTGCCGGCAGCATCAATGTAACAGAGCGCGCCGGTCAGATGACGTTCATCGGCGGATCGGGAAACGCCGTGATCACGGGTCAAGGGGGAACGCTTTATGTTACCGGAGGCGTAGGCAACGTCGCCGTCTCGACCACATATTCCGCTCTCCAATTCACCGGTGGCGCGGGAGATGCTCAGCTGTCCGTCGGCTCGACGGGTGGAGTGGTCACTTTCGGCTCGGGAACGACAAGCGTGAAGGAGTTCCAGCCGGGGGCCGCAGACATCTTCAACTTCGTGGCAGGCTCCGGCGGCGGTCACGACACGATCACCGGCTTCCGGGTCGGTATCGATCAGATTGCGCTCAAGGGCGTGTCCGTCGTGAGCCAAGCCGCAAGCGGGGGTGGCACTCTGGTGACCCTGAGTGACAACACAACCCTGCAACTGGCGGGTATCGCGAACACGCACGGCATCTTCTCGTAAGACCGAACTGGTGGCGCCGCTCAGCCGAGCGGCGCCATCAGGCTCGCGGCGCAACGTCAGCCGAGGGCGGCAACCAGCGCTTCGGCACTCCGGCCGTTGGCGATCGTCGCCGACCGTCCGTCCCAATGCACCCCGCCGACGCGGGCGAATGCGTGATTGGCATCCGAATAGACATAGGTGCGCACATTGGGATTCGACTTCGCGGCGGCGACCACCTTGGCGCGACCGTCCGCGGGGAAGAACTCGTCCTTGTCGGCAACGTGGAGGATCAGCGGCCGAGTGACCTTGCCGAGATCTCCGAGCAATCCGTCCAATCCCACGCCGTAATACGAGATGTTCGCGTCGGCGTCCGACTGCTCCGCCATCATGAACGAAAGTCGCCCGCCGAGGCAGTAGCCCATCGTCGCCACGCGGCCGTTGCTGTTCGGCAGCGTGCGGGCGACCTCCACCGTCGCCTTCAAATCCTCGATCCCCTTGGTCTGATCGAATTCGTTCATCAGCGCGAATGCCTTGTCCCACTCCGCCTTTGTCTTGTCGCTGATGTCGACATTGGGCTCCTGGCGCCAGAACAGGTCGGGCGCAAGCGCGATGAAGCGGAGATCGGCGACCTGCGCGCAGGTTTCGCGCAGCGACTGGTTCACGCCGAAGATCTCCTGGATCACCACGACAACTCCCGCGGGCTTCGCGCTCGGCTCCACGAGATAGCAATCGAACGCGCCGGAATTGTCGGTCGCCGAAATCTTGATGGTCGACATGCGATGGCTTCCCTTCTCGGTTTCGAAGGGCGGCACCATAGCGGCTCAACCTTGCCGCGGAAGCCGGAACGGCGGCGGCGAGGCTCGCCTCAGATGTAATACTCCGACAGCGGGGCGAAACCGTTGAACCGCTGGCTTGCGTACGTGCTGACATACGCGCCGGCCGAGAGGACCTCGATGCGGTCGCCGCAGGTCAGCGCCGTCGGCAGCCGGTAATTGCTGCGCTCGTACATGATGTCGGCGCCGTCGCAGGTCGGGCCCGCAATCGCCACGGGACCGGTCTCCCCGCCGTCATGCGGCGTCACGATGCGATACTTGATCGCCTCGCCCTCGGTTTCCGCGAAACCGCCGAAACGGCCTATGTCGAGATACACCCACCGCGTCGGGTCGCTGGTTGCGCGACGGCTGACGAGCACGACTTCCGCGCTCACCACGCCCGCATCGCCGACGATGAACCGGCCAGGCTCGATGACCATTTCCGGCAACGCATTGCCGAAGCGGTTCGTCATCGCGCGCGTGATCGCGTGCGCGAAGCGGTCGATGCCAGGAACGTCTTCGCGATACGACACCGGGAAACCGCCGCCGAGATTCAGCATGCGAACGTCGACCCCGGCATCGCGCAGATCGGTGAACAGCATGCCGACCCGCGAGATCGCAGCCTCGTACGCATCCGTCCCGGTCTGCTGGCTGCCGACGTGGAATGAAAGTCCATACGGATCGAGGCCCATATCGCCGGCACGCAGCATCAGGTCGCGCGCCGTCTCGACGGTGGTGCCGAACTTGCGCGAGAGCGGCCAATCCGCGCCACGGTTCTCGACCAGTATGCGGCAATAGACGCGGCGCCCCGGCGCATGCCGCGCCAGTTTTCCGAGCTCTTCGACGGAGTCGAACGCGTACATCGGGACACCCGCCTCATGCGCGGCGCGGATGGCGCTGACTTTCTTGATGGTGTTGCCGAAGCTGATCCGCGCGGGCGCGGCGCCTGCGTCGAGACAGGCACGGATCTCCTCGATTCCCGCCGCGTCGAAGCTGCTGCCGAGCTGTGCGAGGCGCGACAGGATACGGGGCGCCGGATTGGCCTTCACGGCGTAATAGATCTGCGCGTCCGGCAGCACATGGCGCAACGCGCGGAAGTTTTCTTCCACGCGATCGACGTCGAGCACGAGGCACGGAGTCGCCGGTGCGTGCTCAGCAAGGAAACGGGAGACCTTGGGGGTCATCGCACGTATGCCTTCTGATGACCGCCCGCCTGTTCAGGCGACGGGCGTAGATTGCGAAACGGTCGAACGAACCAGCGACCAGGGACGGTATGGCCCTTACCGCTCATCGCGGCAGGGACCCGGATTGCCAGAACGCTTGACGTCGTTGCGTAACCCTAAGGCCAGAGGCACGTGCGTTGCTGCGTGGGGCGGCATCTAGGACCCGCCCGCCCCCTGCGCAAGTGAGAAATGGGGTTTGCGGGACAATTCCTGTTCGGCGCTGCCGCGAAGGGGTGAAACGCGATTTTCCGCGGCGCGTTTCGCACCTGAACGATTAGACATAGGCGATCACGCCCGCCGCGGGGCTCAGCAATGCAGGACGTGCCGCAAGCCCAACCGCAACCAGATCCGCTCGGACGCAACGCCGATGCGCCGCGGGCGATCCCGTGGCGCGGTTGGAAGCAGATCCTGCGGCGCACCTACAGCGAAATGATTTCCGACCGCGTCTCCATTGTGGCGAGTGGGTGCGCCTTCTGGGCAACGCTGGCGCTGTTCCCCGCGATCAGCATGATGGTCTCGCTTTACGGCCTGGTGTTCGATCCGCAGACCGTGGAGCCGCAACTCGCAACCATTCGCGACCTTCTGCCGCCCGCCGCCTACACGCTGATCGCCGAGCGGGTTCACAGCCTCGTCTCAAAAGGTGGCGGCACGCTCGGCCTGAACCTGGCGCTCAGCACGCTGTTCGCTCTGTGGAGCTCCTCGACAGGGACGAAGACGCTGCTGTCCGCGCTGAACATGGCCTACGAGGAGGACGAAAGGCGCAGCATCCTGCAGTTCCAGCTCGTCGGGATCGCGATTACCGCCACTGGCGTCATCGCCGCCGTTCTCGCGATCGCGACGCTGGTCGCCTTGCCAGTCGCGATCGACTTCGTCGGCTTGGCCAGCTACTCGCAGACGCTGATCACGGCATCATCCCTCGCGATGCTCGTCCTGTTCGTCCTGCTCTCGCTGGCGCTGATCTACCGGTTCGGCCCGTGCCGGCGCAAAGCGAAGTGGAAATGGGTGACGCCAGGCTCGGTCGTCGCGACCTTCCTATGGCTGGTCGCCTCGCTGCTGTTCTCGTTCTACGTCGCCCACCTCGCCAACTATTCCACGACCTATGGACCGCTGGGGGCTGTCGCCGCCGTGATGATGTGGTTCTGGGTATCGGCGTACGCGGTGCTGCTCGGCGCCGAGCTCAATTCCGAGATGGAGTTGCAGACCGCGCGTGACAGCACGGAGGGGCCGCCGAAGCCGATGGGACGCCGTGGCGCCTATGTGGCGGATCATGTGGCGCAGGGCGCGACCCCGGCGGTTCGCCACGAGGATCGACGGCGGAAAGCGGCGGACAAGCGCGGCGGCAGCCCCTAGATTGAAGCGCCGCAAGCAGCGTGCTACCCGCCTCGCCTTATGCCCGAGAACCCGAGCCTGCCGCTGATCGTTGTGCTGAACGGTCCGAACATGAATATGCTCGGCCTGCGTCAGCCGCATCTCTACGGTGCGGCGACGCTCGACGACGTCGAGGCCCTCTGCGCCGAGACCGGCGAGGAGCTGGGCCTCGGCATTGACTTCCGGCAGACGAATGCCGAGGGAGAGCTGATCTCCTGGGTCCAGGAATGCCGTGGGCGTGCCGCCGGCATCGTGATCAATCCCGCCGGATACACCACGACCTCGGTCGCACTGATGGACGCTCTGCTCGCGGTGGAGCTGCCGGTGATCGAGGTGCACGTGACCAACATCCACCGGCGCGAGGAATTCCGGCAGCATTCCTACGTGTCGAAGGCGGCGGTCGGCGTGATCTGCGGCTTCGGCATCAACGGCTATGCGCTCGCGCTCACGGCGATGGCGGACCTTCTGGAGGAGAACGCTTGAGCAGCGCCCCGTTCGACCCGGCGCATGTGCGGGCCCTGGCGACGATCCTGACAGAGACCGGGCTCACCGAAATCGAGATCGAGGGGAAGGACGGGCGCATTCGCGTGGCGCGGGCACACCCGCCATCGGCAGCTGCCGTATCGGCAGCTGCCGTATCGGTGGCGCCCCCGGTGGTGACTGCTCCCTCCGCGCCGACCGTCGTCGAATCCCAGGCGACAGACGGCGACGCGGCGCGGCATCCCGGCGCCATTCTCAGTCCCATGGTGGGCATCGCCTTCCTGTCGCCGGAGCCAGGCGCCCCCGCCTTCATCACCGTGGGACAGACGGTCAGCGCGGGGCAGACGCTGCTGCTGATCGAGGCGATGAAGACGTTCAATCAGATCCGCGCGCCGAAAGCCGGCACGGTTACCCGCATCCTGGTGGCCTCCGGAGTGCCGGTGGAGTACGGCGAGCCGCTCGTCATCCTGGATTGATCCATTGTTCCAAAAGATCCTGATCGCCAACCGCGGCGAGATCGCGCTGCGGGTGCTGCGGGCGTGCAGTGAGGTCGGGATTCGCACCGTCGCGGTGCACTCGACCGCCGACGCTCAGGCGATGCATGTGCGTCTGGCGGACGAGAGCGTCTGCATCGGGCCTCCCTCGGCGCGGGAGAGCTATCTCAACGCCGCCGCGATCCTCTCCGCCGCGACCATCACGGGCGCCGACGCGATCCATCCCGGCTACGGGTTCCTCGCCGAAAACGCGGGCTTCGCCGACATGGTAGAGGCGCATGGGCTGACCTTCATCGGGCCGAGTGCCGCGCACATCCGGATCATGGGGGACAAGATCACCGCCAAGACGACGATGGCGGCGCTCGGGGTGCCGCTCGTTGCGGGGTCCGACGGCGCGGTTGCCGATCTCGCCGATGCGGCGGCGGTGGGCGCGCGGATCGGTTACCCCCTGCTGATCAAGGCCACCGCCGGCGGCGGCGGGCGCGGCATGAAGGTGGCCGACAGACCGGACGATCTGGAGGATGCCTGGCGGCTCGCGCGCACCGAAGCGCGGGCCGCGTTCGGCAATGATGATGTCTACATCGAGAAGTATCTCGATCGTCCCCGCCACATCGAGCTGCAGGTGCTGGCCGACGCGCACGGGAGCGTGGTGCATCTCGGCGAACGCGATTGCAGCCTGCAGCGGCGGCATCAGAAGCTGCTCGAGGAGGCGGGCTCGCCGGCGCTGACAGCCGATGAACGCGACGCGCTCGGGACCACGGCGACGGCGGCGCTGCGGAAGCTCGGCTATCGCAATGCGGGAACGCTCGAATTCCTCTATCAGGACGGACAGTTCGCGTTCATCGAGATGAACACGCGGCTACAGGTCGAGCATCCCGTGACGGAAATGGTCTGCGGCATCGACCTGGTACGCGAACAGATCCGCATCGCTGCCGGTGAGCCGCTCGGCTACGGGCAAACCGACATCCGCTTCGACGGTCATGCGATCGAGGCGCGCATCAATGCCGAGGATCCGGAGACTTTCATGCCGACGCCGGGCGAGGTCACCGCGTTCCATGCCCCGGGCGGCCTCGGCGTTCGGGTCGATTCCGCAGTGTAT
>DATAPS010000552.1:0-3045 GCA_036265085.1 Acetobacteraceae bacterium
AGCTGCCCCAGGTCTCGGTCACGGTGGCCAGGGCGACATCCTCGCCCGCCGCGCGCCAGACGGCGGCCGTGCGCAGGATGTCTTCGGTCTCGGTCGTCGCATTCATGCGGCCAGTCTCCATCGATCCATCGCGCGGGGCGAGCTGGGGCGCGAGAGGGAGGCCACGAGTTCGCGCAGGCTCGACAGGTCGTGCACCGGGCGGAACTCGTCGACATGCGGCAGCATCGCCCGCACGCCCTGCGACTTGGGCTCGAAGCCGCCCCATCGCAACAGCGGGTTGAGCCACACCAGCCGGGTGCAGGATTTGTGCAGCCGTTCCATGTTTTCCGCGACGCCATGCGCGCCCTCGCGGTCGAGCCCGTCGGTCACCAGCAGCACGACGGCGCCCTGGGCCAGCACACGCTTCGCCCAGGTGCGGTTGAAGGTCGCCAGCGCCTCGCCGATGCGGGTGCCGCCGGACCAGTCCGGAACGGCGTGAGACACGAGCTGGAACGCGACCTCGGGATCGCGGTGGCGGAGCTGGCGGGTGACGTTGGAGAGGCGGGTGCCGAACAGGAAGATGGTGACGTGCTCGCGGTGGTTGGTGACGGCGTGGAGGAAGTGCAGCAGGATCTGCGCATAGCGGCTCATCGAGCCGGAGATGTCGCACAGGACCACCAGCGGCGGCGGGCGGGTCACTCGGCGGGCGCGGGAAATGTCCATGATCTCGCCGCCGGAGCGGAGCGACGCACGGATCGTGGCGCGCAGGTCGATGCGCGGTCCGGCGTGGTCGGGGCGGCGGCGGCGGGTGCGCTGCTCGTCGAGCGGGAGGACGAGGCGGCGGATCTCGGCTTTCGCCGCCGTGATCTCGGCGGCGCTCATCGCCTCGAAATCCATTGTCTGCAACCGCTCGCGGTCGGACACGGTCATCACCGCGTCGACCTGCTGCTCCTCGCGGTCGGGCTCGCGCGGCGGGCCGTGCTTGGGCTTCATCGCCTCGGCGAGACGGCGGCTGCCCGGCGGGGCGCGCTCGGGCGGCTGGGGCTTGCCCTCCATCAGCTCCATCAGGGCCGCGCGCCTGCCGGCGTTCGGGTCGCGCCAGAACATGCGGAAGGCGGCGTCGAACAGTTCTTCGTGCTCGTGCCGGCGGACCATCGTCGCGCGCAGGGCAGTGGCGACCTGCGCGCGGCTGCCGATGTCGACCAGCGTCAGCGCCTCCTCCGCCGACATCAGCGCGGACGGGCCGATCGGCACGCCGGCGCGGCGGAGGATGCGGGCGAAGTGCATGACATTGAAGGCCAGCTTTCCCCCGCTCCCGTGCGACGTGTCTTCCAGCTCGGGGGAGATCGCGAGGTCCATAGTCCGCAGGTAGCGGCGGGGGACACGCTCTGCAATGCTCCGGCCCTGATCGGGCGAGAGGGGTGCCATGAAGGCCAACAGCGTTCTGGAGACGATCGGCGGCACGCCGCATGTCCGCTTCGCGCGACTGTTTCCGGACGCGGAGGTGTGGATCAAGTCGGAGCGGTCCAATCCGGGCGGGTCGATCAAGGACCGCATCGGGCTCTCGATGGTCGAGGCGGCGGAGGCGGACGGGCGGCTGAAGCCGGGCGGGACGATCATCGAGCCGACCTCCGGCAATACCGGCATTGGGCTCGCGATGGTGGCCGCGGTAAAGGGCTACAAGCTGATCCTGGTGATGCCGGACTCGATGTCGGTCGAGCGAAGGCGGCTGATCCAGGCCTATGGGGCGATCTTCGAGCTGACGCCGCGGGAGACGGGGATGAAGGGCGCGATCGCCCGCGCCGAGGAACTCGCGGCGGAGCAGCCGGGCGCCTGGATCCCGCAGCAATTCGACAACCCGGCGAATATCGAGGTGCATGCCCGGACGACGGCGCGGGAGATTCTGGAGGATTTCCCGGACGGGTTGGATGCGCTGATCACCGGCGTCGGCACCGGCGGGCATATCACGGGCTGCGGCGAGGTGCTGAAGCCGCGCTGGCCGGGGCTGAAGGTGTTCGCGGTCGAGCCGTCGGCCTCGCCGGTGATTTCCGGGGGCGCGCCGGCGCCGCATCCGATCCAGGGGATCGGGGCGGGATTCGTGCCGACGAATCTGCATACGGGCGTGCTGGACGGGGTAATCCAGGTGGAGGCGGAGGAGGCGCGCGAGTATGCGCGGCGATCGGCGCGGCTGGAGGGAGTCCTGGTGGGCATCTCGTCGGGGGCGACGCTCGCGGCGATCGCGAAGAAGCTGCCGGAACTGGCCAGGGGCGCGCGGATCCTGGGGTTCAATTACGATACCGGGGAGCGGTATCTGTCGGTGCCGGATTTTCTGCCGGCCTAGCCACTATCATAACGATTACGGAACATATAGGGCGCACGAAAGCCCGCGCGGTCAGGTCCGATTTTTTGAAACGGCCACGGGGACGGAGATGCTGTCGGACAGCTTCATCAGGAGCTGTCCGCCGCGCGTGCGGAATGTCGGCAGCGGCGGTGCGGCGCTTTCGCGGGCGGGTTGGGCGCGGCGCGGGCGCGGCTTGCGCACGCGGGGCGGCAGCGGAGGCAGCAGCTCGGGGGTGGGCTCGGCGGCCAGCATCCGGCACAGCGGCCGCAGGATCCGAGAGAGCTGCGGCGCCGCCTTCAGCAGCGCCTGCATCTCCGGCTCCGCCAGCAATTGCACCAGGTTGAGCCCGAATCCCACCGCATCCCCCGGCACCAGCGCCACCAGCCAGCCGAACCGACGCGGCAGCCGCTCATACGGCGTGCCGGCCGACGGCTTCCGCGGTGTTGCGCGTGGGCGCGGCGGACGGAGCGTGCCGGCCTGCACCTTCGCGGCGATGGCGGCGAAGCGCTGGGCGATGCCGCCGAGACGGGCATGGATGAGGAACAGCAGAGCCTGCGGGATGAAACGATGCCGCGCCGCGACCGCGTCGCGCAGCGCCCGCATGATCCACGCGAACCGGCCGATCACGTCGGGTAGGTAGGGCGGGAGAAGGTAGTACCATGCGGCCATGAACAGAAGTAGAACATATCCGGCGGGCGCGCGGAATCAGGGAAAACCCGGAGTGG
>DATAPS010000553.1:0-3763 GCA_036265085.1 Acetobacteraceae bacterium
CTTGCCCGCGCCGTTCGGGCCGATGACCGTCACGATCTGCCCCGTCTCCAGCGCGAGCGAAACCCCACGCACCGCCTCGACGCGCCCGTACGCGACGTGCAGATCGTCGGCGCTCAACAGGGTCATGCGGCACCGCCCAGATAGGCTTCCTGCACCCGCGGATCGGCGCGGATCTCCGCGGGCGTTCCCTCCGCGAGCTTGACGCCGAAATCCATCACGACGATGCGGTCGACCACGCCCATCACGAACTCCATGTCGTGCTCGACGAGAAGGATCGTCATGCCTTCCGCTCGCAGCGCCCGCAGCAGCTCCGCCAACGCCTGCTTCTCCAACCGCCGCAGTCCCGCCGCCGGTTCGTCCAGTACGATCAGCAGCGGATCGGCCGCGAGCGCCCGCGCAACTTCGAGAATGCGCTGCCGTCCCAACGGGAGATTGCCGGCGAGCTCGTGCGCCTGCGCATCGAGGCCGACGCGGGCGAGCTCCCGCATCGCCTCCGCACGGGCGCGCCGTTCCTCGGCGCGATCCAACCGCAGCGCACATCGGATAATGCCGGCGCGCGTGCGCAGATGCGCGCCCAGCATGGTGTTCTCGAGCAGCGTCATCGTCGGCCGCAGCTTGACGTGCTGAAACGTCCGCGCGATGCCGCGTCCGGCGATTCGCCTCGCCCGCATCCCGGTGATGTCGTCCCCGCAGAAGACGACGCGTCCGCCGCTCGGCCGCAGCGCCCCGGTGATAAGGTTGAACGTGGTGCTCTTGCCCGCGCCGTTCGGGCCGATCAGCCCGAGGATCTCGCCCGCGTTCAGCGTGAAGCCCACGTCGTTCACCGCGATCAGCCCGCCGAAGCGCCGAACCAGGTGCTCCACGACCAGCAGTTCTTGCCCAAATGGCGGCGGTGTGCGAAACGATAGCGCGTCGGCGGTCGGAATGCGCGTCGCGCGGCGCGGCGGCAGCAAGCGGGCGACGTAAGGGATCAGCCCGCCGCGCGCCGATTGCAGCACCAAGATGAACAGGGCGCCGAACACCACGATCTCGAGCTGCCCGCTGTTCGCGGAGACATAAGGCAGCACATCCTGAAGCGCGTCGCGGGCGAACGTCACCAGCGCCGCGCCCACGACCGCGCCGGAGATGTGCCCCGCGCCACCGAGCATCGCCATGAACAGATATTCGATGCCCGGCCCCACGTCGAAGGCGGTCGGGTTGATGAAGCGCAGCACGTGCGCGGTGAGCCAGCCCGACAGTCCCGCGAGCAGCCCCGCGATCACGAACACCGCGAGGCGGACGCGGAACGTGTCGATCCCCAGACTCTCCGCCATCACCGTGCCACCGCGCAGCGCACGGATCGCGCGGCCCTGGCGGGAGGACAGCAGGTTCGCGCAGAGCAGCATGACGAGCCCGAGCGCGATCCAGATCAGGTAGTATTCGGCCCGCTGGCTGGTCAGCGCGAACGACCCGATGGAGACCGGCGGAATATCGCCCATGCCGTTGCGCCGCCCGAGCATGTCGAGATTGCCGAACAGGAAGAAGATCGCGAGCCCCCAGGCGATCGTGCTGAGCGGCAGCAGATGGCCGCCGAGCCGCAGCGTCGCCGCGCCAAGCACCGCGGCGAGCATGCCCGTCGCGAGCAGTGCGGCGACCAGACCGAGCCAGGGCGAGACACCTTGCGTGGTTGTCAACCACCCAGTGGTGTAGGCACCGACACCAACGAAGGCCGCCTGTCCGAACGAGGTGAGGCCCCCGACGCCGGTGAGCAGCACGAGACCGAGGGCCACGACGGCGGCGAGCCCGACATAGTTCATCAGCGTCACGACATAGCTCGACACGACGAGCGGCAGGAACGCCACAAGCGCGACACATCCACCGGCGATCCAGGTCGCGGGGTCCGGTGCGGCACGCACGCGCTGCGGCCTCAAAGCTCCTCCTCTTCCGCCTCGACGCCCGACCCGGGCAGGACGAGCGAGCGGATGATGAGGATCGGCACGAGGACGGCGAAGACGACGACCTCCTTGAACGCGCTGTTCCAGAACGCCGTGAAGCTCTCGAGCACGCCCACGAACAGCGCTCCCGCCGCAGCGCCCGGATAGGACACGAGGCCGCCGACGATCGCGCCCACGAAGGATTTCAGGCCGATGATGAAGCCGGAATCATATGTCAGCGTGGTCGCCGGCCCGATCAGGATGCCGGACACGCCGGCGAGCGCCGACGCGAGCAGGAACGCGGTGGCGCCGGTGACGCCGGGGCGAATGCCGGCCAGCCGCGCGCCGATCCGGTTGACAGCAGTCGCCCGCAGCGCCTTGCCCGCGAGCGTGCGGTTGAAGAACAGGAACAGCAGCACCGAGGTGAGCGCCGACATGCCCACCATCAGCACCTGCTGGCCCGTCACGATCATGTCGCCGAACATGAACGTGGCGCTCGTGAGGGCATGGGGACGCGAGCTCTCGGGGCCGAAGAAGATCAGCGCGACGCCGGAGATCGCGAAATGCAGCACCACCGCGAGGATCAGCAGCACGAGCACCGGCGCGTCGGCGACCGGGCGAAAGGCGATGCGGTAAAGCAACGGTCCGAGCGGGAGCACCAGCGCGATCGTGACGACAATCCAGACCGCGTCGGGAACATCGCGTCCAACGAGCGCCCACGCGACGGCGGCGGGGATCAGCGGCAGGACCAGATAGCGGAGGAGGCTTTGCGGGAGCCGGTGCAGGGCATGCTGGCGAGCGAGCGCGATGATCTCGAACAGCGCGGCGGTGACCGCGAGCACGGCGACCAGAAGGATCGTGCCGGGCCGCTGTCCGGCTTCGAGTTCGGCCAGCGTGAGCGAAGCGTAGGCGACGAGATCGCCGAAGGGCACGAAGATGACGCGGGTGACGAGAAAGACGAGCACGATGCCGAGCGCCACGAGCACGTAGATCGCGCCTGTCGCGATTCCATCCTGCGCGAGGAAAAGCGCGAGCTGGCCCGTCACGGATCAGATCGGTCCCACGTCGGGGCGTCCGTCCTCCTGCGGTTCCGAACTCCCGCGCCGTGCGGGCGCGATTGGGGTAGACGCTCACGAGCGTCCCGCATCCGATTTACTCCGCGTGCAGCCATCACGCGCTCCCTCGTCGACAAGGTACGATCAAGCCGGCGGAACCGGTCGCGACTCCGCCTTCGCGATGGACAGTCACATCGCCGCGACCGATAGTCTGCACCGCATAGAGCGGGAGGCAATCGGATGAAATCCCTTAGCGCGTCGCGGCTCGCCGGATTGGTTGCCGGAACGATCGGTTTGCTGCTCGCGACCACCGCGGCCCGAGCGCAGGACGTAACCGTCGGCGTGATCGAATCCCAGTCGGGCCCGGTCTCCTCGATCGGGATCCCCTACATGAAGGGGCTCGCCGCCGCGATGGTGAACGGCGGCGTCATCGACGGCGTCAAGCTGAAGGTCATTTCGCTCGACGACGCCTCCGACCCGGCGACCTCGTCGCGAGAGGCGCGCAAGCTGGTCGACGACGATAAAGTCGACGTGCTGTTCGGCTCGTCCGGCGCGCCGGCCTCGCTCGCCGTCAACTCGGTCGCGGCCGAAACGCATGTGCCGCTGCTGATCACGGGCAACATCTTTGTCACGGGCGAGAAGGGCGACTGGGAGATCACCATCCCGCAGCCCGCGCCGCTGATGATCGCGGCCGATATTGAGGAGATGAAGAAGAAGGGCATCAAGACCGTCGCCTATATTGGCTACAACGACGCCTGGGGTGATCTGGTCTATGACGCGCTGAAGCAGACCGCG
>DATAPS010000554.1:0-4464 GCA_036265085.1 Acetobacteraceae bacterium
TCCTGACGACTTCATCCAGCGTCTGGAGGAAGTCGTCAGGAGGGAGGCCGCGGACCGCCTCCACTGTTCCAGTTTGCCAGATCACCAGCTGGAAATGCCGGCGCATCAGGGCCTCGCGCATGATCGGCAGCATGTCCGCCGCTGTCATGCCGCGCCCGCTACGAACCGTCAGCATGACCGAGGCGGCGGGAATAGCAACCCGAAGCATCGCGGCGGCGACAGCGGGAAATGAGGCGTCGGTGCTGCGGTCCGGACCGAGCATCGTGGCGCTGCCGACGGCAAGGATGTCGAGCGAGTGTCCGGGCTGAAGCGCGGCAGCGACCATCGGGAAGTTGGCCGCAGTCTCCGTCAGATCGGAGGGCGCCTCACAGAGCGAGGGGTCGGTCGATGGCGGCCCGGCCCGGGATGACGCGGGCGCGCTGGGCTGTGCCGCCGCGGGGCCGAGCGGCGCGCAGAGCAACAAGATTGCTAAAAGCCAACCGCGCGGCATCCAAATCACGCCGTATCAGCCCTGCTGGCGCTCGGCAAGGCGGTCCGCGCCGGCCGCGGAACTTGACCCTTGATCCGATACCATGCGGCCACCGCGCCCACCGCGGACATGGCCGCGAACCCCGCGGCGTTGACAACGATCTGAGCGGCCAAGCTCTCGTCCTGCTCCATGATCATGCGGCCAAGGAACGACAGCCCGATGCTTGCGCAGAACACCGGCAGCGAATGTTGGCCCATCAGGACGAATGGCGCCGCCCCCGACGTGCCGAGCCAGCGCGCGCTGGGCTGGACGAGGCGCGCGGTCAACCAGGTGAGCGCCAGGATCGAGATCAGGCGGAACGGATGCAGGCTGTCCTTGTCGACGGAGAGCAGCGTGTCCGAGACGAACGTGGGCAAGTGAGCTGCCAGCTGCGGCGAGGGCGAGACGAAGATCTGCAGGAAGACGCCGAGGACGACGATGGTGGCTGCGATGAAGTCGAGTGCGCGCGGAGGAAGCGGCGGCTTGAACGGCGCGTAGGAGAAGATCGCGCCGATCACGAACAGGAGCTGCCAGGCGAGCGGGTTGAAAAACCAGCCGGCCCCGCTCCAGGACGGCAGATGGAGCGGGATGGCTCGCGCCGCCGCGTAGAGCGTGAAGGAGAGCGCACCCAGGATTGCCGGCCAGCGCAACAGCGGCAGCGCCACGGCGAACAACAAAAGCAGCACGATGTACATCGGCAAGATGTTCAGATAGCCTGGCTGGAATTGCAGCGTGAGTGCGCCCAGCAATGCGCGGTACGGATCCTCGCCCAGCACGTCGATATGAATCTCGTCCAGATAGTCGGACCGGTCCAGCATGCTCGCCGAGTACGCGACCTGGGCGGAGAAGACGACGAACAGGAAAATGTGCGCGATGTAGAGTGTCCACGCCCGCTTCACCGCGTCCGCCCCGGCATAGAGCCAGCCGTGGCGATCCATGCCGCGGCCATAGACGATGGCGCCGGCATAGCCGGCCAGGAGCACGAACACCTCGGTCGCGTCGCAGAACGCAAAGTTGCGCAGCGACAGGCTGCCCAGAATGTCGCCCGGCATGTGGTCGGTGAAGATCCACCACAGCGCGACCCCTCTGAAAAAGTCGACCCGCAGGTCGCGTCCGGCGCGGATCAGGCTCATGGGACTCCCCCGACCGGAGTCCATGTAGCGCTGCCGCGACGTTCGGCTGGCAATGCCCGGTCACGAAAACGCGAGCCCCGCGGCAACGCTCTGCACGTCGGTCGCTCCCGGCGACGACGGCGAGCGGGTGAGCAGTGGCGTTTGCCGGCGGATCGCATCACGGACTCGCGGATCGGCGCGGACGACGCCGGCGAAGGACGGGGCTTCGTGCAGGAAGGTATTGCAGGCCCGGGCCAGTGTGGCGAACGTTCTTTCTCCGGCTGCTTGGCTAGGCGCTTGGTTGACCACGATCCGCACGCCGGTGACGCTGCCGGCATCGGCCGCGTGCAGCTTCAGCACCGCGTAGCCGTCGGTCAGGCTCGTGGGCTCGTCGGTAACCAGCAGCAGCAGCTCGTCGGCGAAACGGCCGAGGTGGCGGATCAGGGGGTCGAGACCGGCGGCAAGGTCGAGCAAAACCGCGTCATAGGACGTCCGGGCGGTCTGCAATGACGAGAATATCGCGGCAACCGCACCCGGGCGCAGGCTGGCGAGTGCTCCCGAACCCGAGCGGCCCGCGAGAACGTCGAATCCGGCTGCATGCCGGATCACGACACGATCGAGCGGAACGCCGTGCTCGGCGAGCGCGCCGATGTCCGTCGCCGGCATGATGCCGAGCTGGATGTCCACATTCGCGAGCCCGAGATCGCAATCCACGAGAAGAACGCGCCGGCCGCGCTGTGCGAGCGCATGAGCCAGCGTGATGGCGAACCAAGTCTTGCCGACGCCTCCTTTGCCAGACCCGATGGCCAGCATGCGCCCGCGCCGGGCCTGGGCAAAATCTCCGGATGTAAGCGGGCGGGCTTGCGTGTCGGCGGGGGAGCTGGTCATGCGGGGCGCTCGGGGATGTGGAGGAGGCGGGCGGCGAGGTATTCGGGGGTGAGCCGGACGAGCCCGTCCGCGGCGCCAGGTCCGATTCCTGCCTCGGTGAGCGCGAGCCCGGCGCTCGCAGCGGCCAGCGTACTCCCGAGCCGGCGGGTGACATCGAGGCGGGTCGCGACCAAATCCCCCGCGCCGAGCTCGCGAAAAGCGGAGGAGATTTCCGCGGCCTCCGCGGGATCGAGACCGCCGGGGAGGACAGCGGCGGAGCACGCGCCTGCTGCGCTGATCAGCGCGGCCAAGTCTTCGGACTGGGCGCGATCGAACACGTCGATGCCCGGCATATCGATCAGGACCGGGGCGCCCTCGCTCCGGCGTGCTAGCGCACGGCCGATTGCGGGCGGAGCACTGGCAACGAGGAGATTCAGGCCGAGCAGGCGCGTAAACGCCGCGAGCTGCTCTGTGGCACCGGCGCGCTTGCCGTCCGCAGTAACGACGAGTGGCATACGGCCGGCTAGGACGAGCCGCGTCGCGAGCCGGGCGACGGTGAGGGTCTTGCCAGCGCCGGGCGGCCCGATGAAAGCCACCGGAGGTGCCGCTTGCCCGAAATCGAGAGCCCCGAAACGATACGCGATCGACAGGGCGAACGGAAGCGGTCCTGCTGCGAGCTTGCCCGCGACCCCCAGCGGCACCCCGTGCCACGCGAGCGCGGCATCCCGCGCATCGTCCCCAGCGCGTGCATCGGTGGCCGGAAACGGCGGCTCGGGCGACTCTTCTTCGATTGCGGCGGTGACCTCGACGCCCTCGGACACTCGCCGCGTGCGCAGGATGATCGCCTCCGCGCCAAGCTCCCGGCGCACATGGACCAATGCCTCGGCGATACCAGGCGCTCGGTAAAGCTTCAGCCGCATGGCTCAAATCGTCCCGACGGTGCGGATCTTGGCGCGCGGGAAGATCTCGGCCTGCGCCAGCACGGGCGTCTGCGGCCGAAGCCGCTCGACAATCGCGCGGACATGGAACCGGATCATGCCGCTGGTCAGCAGGACCGGGGACTCCCCTGCTTGCGCGGCGGAATCGAATACGGTGCGAAACCGTTGGATGAATTCGGAGAGCTGGGTGGGCGGCATCGCCAGCTGCCGATCCTCGGGCGGACCGACCAGGGAACTTCCGAACGCGGTTTCCCACTCGGGCGAGAGCGTGGCCAGCGGAATATAGCCGTTCTGGCCGGTATTCGCATCGCTGATCTGGCGCGCGAGCCGGGTGCGGACATGGCCGACGAGCGCGGGAACGGCGCGCGAGGAGCCGGCACAGGCTTCCTGAATACCCTCGAGAATCGTCGGGAGGTCGCGGATCGACACCCGCTCCGCGAGCAGCGCCTGTAGCACGCGCTGCACCCCGCCGACGGAGATCTGGGAAGGAATTAGCTCCGAAACCAACTTCTGCTCCTCGCGCGGCAAATCGTCGAGCAGCTTTTGCGTCTCCGAGAACGACAGCAGCTCGGCCATGGTCTGGCGGACGATCTCGGTCAGATGCGTCGTGAGCACGCTGGGCGGATCGACGACCGTGCAGCCGCGGAGGGTCGCCTCGTCCCGGGCAGTGGAGGCGATCCAGAGGGCAGGGAGGCCAAACGCCGGTTCGAGCGTACGCTCCCCGGGCAGATCGGGGACGCCGCCGCGGGGATCCATCGCCAGGAGCATCGTGGGGCGGAGCTCGCCCCGTCCAGCTTCGACCTCCTTGATCCGGACGGCATAGGTATCCGCGGCGAGCTGCATATTGTCCTGGATCCGCACGGGCGACAGCACGAAGCCCATCTCGGCCGCAATGGTCCGGCGCAGGCCCTTGATCTGCTCGGTCAGCTTCGCCGCCTCGCCGCCGGCGAGCGCCAGCAGCCCGTATCCGAGCTCAAGGCGGATCGTGTCGATGCGCAGCACGTCCGCGATCGGCGGCTCGGCCGGCGGACCCGACGTC
>DATAPS010000555.1:0-2646 GCA_036265085.1 Acetobacteraceae bacterium
CAAGGAACGGGGCCAGCACACGAACGCCGGCGACGACGCTGCCGTCCGCCAGATCCTCCGTGATGATGCTCGTACACCCGGCCTCCGCCGCGGTCGCGACCAGCAATCCGCCCCAGTATGACGTCGCGCCCGTCTCCGACAGGCTGAGGGCGAGCTGGACCGCGGGAGCCGAAGCTGCGATGGTCGGGAACATATCCAGCCAGCCGCGCGCGAGTTCAGCAGTCATGCGCACCGGCAGGACGCGGCGGCGGGTGATCGCGTGGTAGAACTCGCCGACAACCTGGAGCGTCAGCCGGCAATCGGCGTGCTGCGCGTGCTCGATGATCTGTCTCGCGATCGCGTGCTTCGCGCCCGTCTCCGTATCCACGAAGTAGAAAAGGATGTTGGTGTCGAGCGTGATCCGCTCAGCGGTCATAGAGCTCGTCCCGATTGATCCGACCGCCGCCGAGCCTCCATCCTTCGTCCGCGAACTTTCGCAGACGTTCCCATGCAGCCATTTGCGTCGCCGTTGGCACGCGGCGCTCGGCCACGGAAGTCATGCGGACCACAGGAATTCCGTTACGCGTGATCGTCAGCTCCTCCCCCGCCTCCACATCGCGGACGCACCGCGCGAAGGACTGGTTTGCTTCTCGCAATGTGACAGTCTTGCTCATTGGATCGCTCCTTGGCTCTGCATGTAGCACATGACGTGCTACATGCAAGTTCAGGCCGACTGTGGCGACCGGAGCGTCGAGATCGTCACGGGATCCAGCTCACCCCCGAAGAAACGCCGGAGCGCTTCGGTGAAGACGTCCTCATCGGTCGTCGCTCTCGCGAACAGCGTCATGCTCGAACGGAACTTGAGATCGTCCGGCGAGCCGAAGATCTCGTGCGCACTCCGCCCCTGGGTTGCGTTCACCAGGGAGGTGCATTCCCGCAGCCGCGGCCCGAGAATCGGGTGTTCCAGATACGCCGCCGCCTCCGCGAGCGACCCGATAGCGTAGCGGCGTGCCATCGCGCTGTGTCCGAGTCCCGAGATCTGCGGGAACACGAACCACATCCAGTGGCTCGTCTTGCGGCCTGAGCGCAGCTCCGCGAGAACCCGCTCGTAGACCGGATTCTGCGCCTCGACGAAGCGCGTCAGCTCGTAAGGATCGTCGGAGTCGGATGGTTCGGGCATGACCGCTCAAACCGCGCGCAGCGGCCTCGGTTCACTCGCGTCGGAGAATACGATCGTTGAGGAAGCTGCTGAGGCCGCTGGCCGCGAACTTCGAGCGCAGGTCGGCCTCGTCGTAATCCTCATCGACCCAGGCTATGAAAGGCTTCCGCCCCTCGCCGGTCGCGGCGTAGTGCACGAAAAACGCGTCCAGTACGCCGGTGCGCGAATGCGCCCAATGGCCGAAGCGCCATGACAACTGCTTGAGCGCGTCGGCGGCCGTCCCGCCCTCGAAGAGCACCGCCAGCCCGGCCGCGAGACCGGCACGATCGGCACCCGACTTGCAATGCATCAGCGCCGGCCGCTGCATCGTCCGATAGATGTCGTAGAAGCGCAGGATGCGGTCACGGTGCGGTGCGCCGCGGCTCTCGAACGCCATGTAGACGTGATCGACGCCGAGCCGCCGCGCCTCGTCTTCGGTCAGCGACGTCGATCCGCACGCCTTGGGTCCGCGCAGGTTCACGACCGTGCGGAGACCAAGTCGGCGGACCCAATGCGCGAGTCGGCCGGGCGTCGGGTGGTTCGAGCGGTAGAGCACGCCAGGAACGATCTCGGCCAGATTGTGCCAGAGGACGCGGAAATACGCGTGATCCACGAGATAGGCGTCGCGGGCGGCGGCGCGGCGTTCCTCTGGTGAAAGCCCACCATCGAGCCCTCCCCCCGCAAGCGGGGCGGGGGCTCGCCCAAAGCCCTCTTCCCTCGGGGGAAAGGGTTGGCTGACCGGTAGCGCCTCCACGTGCGGCCTAGATCTGCCGCTCGGCCAGCAAGGACTTGATCTCTCCGATCGCCTGCGCGGGGTTGAGCCCCTTCGGGCAGGTCTGGGTGCAGTTCATGATCGTGTGGCAGCGATAGAGCTTGAACGGATCCTGCAGCGCATCCAGCCGTTCCCCCGTGTATTCATCGCGACTGTCGGCGATGAAGCGGTAGGCTGCCAGCAGCACCGCGGGGCCGAGATAGCGGTCGCCATTCCACCAGTAGCTCGGGCACGACGTGGTGCAGCAGAAGCACAGGATGCATTCCCACATGCCGTCGAGCTTCGCGCGCTCCTCCTTGCTCTGCAGTCGCTCCGAATCCGGCGGCGCCGGCGTATCGGCTTTCAGCCACGGCTCGATGCTGCGGAGCTGCGCGTAGGCTTGGCTGAGATCCGGCACGAGGTCCTTCACGACTGGCAGATGCGGCAGCGGATTGATGCGCACGTCGCCCGTCACCTCGTCGATCGGCTTGAGGCAGGCGAGCGTGTTGCCGCCATCGATGTTCATCGCGCAGGAACCGCAGATGCCTTCACGGCAGGAGCGCCGGAACGTTAGCGTCGGATCGACCTCGTTCTTGATCTTGATCAGCGCATCGAGAACCATCGGGCCACAGGCGTCCATGTCGACTTCGTAGGTGTCGACGGTCGGCTTGTTGCCGCTGTCGGGCGACCAGCGATAGACCTTGAAGGTCTTGATGTT
>DATAPS010000556.1:0-3519 GCA_036265085.1 Acetobacteraceae bacterium
GCGTCCTCGCGCACCACGGCGCCCAGCCGGCGCAAGGTGTCGATCGCCTCGCCGAAGGCGCGGCGCACCTCCGGATCGACCGGGGCGTAGCCGAAATCGATGGAGGCTGCGACCGCAACCCCCTTTAACGACTTGAGGTCGGCGGAATAGGAATAGCCGCCGGTCCCCGGCGCCGAGGCCGCGTCGCGCGCGTCATAGCCCGCGATGACGGACAGAAGCGCCGCGGCGTCGGCGACCGTCCGGGCGATGGGACCGGTATGGGCGAGCGACGCCCAGGACGGCGGCGAATAGCCGGGCGAGCGCGGCACAAGACCGAAGGTCGGCTTGACGCCGACAACGCCGCAGAAGGCGGAGGGTACGCGGATCGAGCCGACGCCGTCCGTGCCGAGCGCCAGCGGTCCGCAGCCTGCGGCCACGCCCGCCGCCGCGCCTCCGCTCGATCCGCCGCTTGTATGATTGGGGTTCCACGGATTCCGGGTGATGCCGGTCACCGGACTGTCGGCTGTCAGCTTGTAGCCGGATTCGCAGGTGGTGGTCTTGCAGGTCAGGATGGCGCCCGCGGCGCGGATGCGCTCGACGGCCGCCGCGTCGGCGGGCGCACGGAAGCCGGCGAGCGCCGGCGCGCCGGCCCTGTAGGGCGCGTCCGCAACGAAGACCAGGTCCTTGACCGTAACCGGAACGCCCGCGAGGGGGCCAGCCGGCCGGCCCGCTTTCCAGTCGGCGGTCGCCTTGGCGGCTTCCGCGCGGGCGCTTTCGAAAAGCGGCGTCGCCACGATGTTGAGTTCCGCGTCGCTCCGTTCGATTGCGTCGATCACCGCCTCGACCACCTCCGTCGGCGTCCAGGCGCCGGACGAATAACCGTCCAGAAGGCGCGACGCGGGCATCTGCGCCAGCGGGTTCGGCGCGATCGTGGGGCGGGCCTCGGAGGTCTCTAGGGTCATGCAGTGTCATCTGGCGAGGTGGGTTCACGTCTGGAGAGGGAAGCAGCTGTTCCCCCTCGGTGTTTCCTCATTCCGGAGGCCCCGAGGCGCGGGAGCGCCCGGATGCCCCTCAGCCGGCGGCCTCGGCGACCGCTCGCCGCGCCATGACGGCGACGAGATGGGCGCGATATTCCGCCTCGGCGTGCATGTCGGAGAGCATGTCCTCCGCATCGATGGTGGTTGAGTCGATCGCCCCGGGCGAGAAATCTGCTTCGAGGGCTTTCTCGAAACCGGTCGCGCGAAAGACGCCGGCCGCGGCGCCCGTCACGGCGACGCGAACGCCGGACGGAAAGCGCGCGACGAAGACGCCCGCAAGCGCGTAGCGCGAGGCCGGAGAGCGGAATTTCGCATAAGCCGCCGCCAGCGGAACCGGGGACCGTATCGCAGTGATCAACTCATCGGGCTCGAGCGCGGTCGTGAACATCGCCACGAAGAAGTCGTCTGCCGGGATCGTGCGCCGGTCGGTCAGGATCGTCGCCCCCAGCCCGAGCGCGCCTGCCGGGTAGTCCGCCGCCGGGTCGTTGTTGGCGAGCGAACCGCCGATCGTGCCGCGATTGCGCACGGCGGGATCGCCGATGCCGCCCGCGAGCCTCGCAAGGGCGGCGGTGCGCGAGCGTACAAGCTCGGAAGACGTCACAGCCGCATGCGTGGTCATGGCGCCGATCTCGAGCGCCCCCTCCTTCTCGCGGATCCCGACGAGCGCATCGAGGCCGGAAAGATCGACCAGCGCCGCGGGCGCGACGAGCCTCTGTTTCATGGTCGGCAGCAGCGTCATGCCTCCTGCCAGGAACCGGCTCTCCTCGCCGGCCAGCGCCACTGCCGCCGCCGCCGCCTCCGGCCGATGATAGTGGAACGGTTTCATCGAAGGCTCCTCATTCGGCGGCGCGGGGCAACGAGGCGTTCTGAATGATCCGCCAGACCCGGTTCGGCGTCGCCGGCATGTCGACATGGCTCACGCCGAGATGCGAGAGCGCGTCGACCACGGCGCTGATGACGGCCGCGGGGGAGCCGATCGTTCCGACCTCGCCGCAGCCCTTCACCCCCATCGGCGTGTGCGCGCAGGCCGTCGAGTGAGTCGATATGTTCATCTTCGGCACGCCATCGGCGCGCGGCATGCAGTAGTCCATGAAGGAGCCAGTCAGCAGCTGGCCCGAGCCCTCGTCGTAGACGCAGTTCTCATAGAGCGCCTGGCCGATGCCCTGGACGATGCCGCCGTGAAGCTGGCCCTCGACGATCATAGGGTTGATCACCGTGCCGACATCGTCGCAGGCGGTGTATTTCACGATCTCGACGGCGCCGGTCTCGGGATCGACCTCGACCTCGACAAGGTGCGCGCCGCCTGGATAGGTGAAATTGACCGGATCGTAATAGGCCTGTTCCTCAAGCCCGGGCTCCAGCACCTCCAGCGGATAATTGTGCGGCACGTAGGCCGCGAGCGCGATGTCCTCGATCGTCTTCCGGCGATCCGTTCCCGCGACGGAAAAGAGGCCCTTCTCGAATTCGATGTCCTGCTCGGCGGCCTCGAGCAGATGTGCGGCGATCTTCTTGCCCTTGATAATCACCTTGTCCGCCGCCTTGTTCAGGGCGGACCCGCCGACCACCAGCGAACGCGAACCGTAAGTGCCCATGCCGAACTGCACGCGATCGGTGTCGCCGAAAACGATGTCGATGTTCTCGAACGGCACGCCGAGCCGTTCGGACACGATCTGGGCGAAGGTGGTCTCGTGTCCCTGTCCGTGATTATGCGTTCCAATCAGCACGGTGACCTGGCCCGTCGGATGCACGCGCACGGTCGCGCTCTCGTAAAGACCGCCGCGCGCGCCAAGCCGCCCCGCGAAGCGCGACGGCGCGAGCCCGCAGGCCTCGACATAGGTCGAGACGCCGAAGCCGCGGAACCTGCCCCGCGCCGCGGATTCCGCCTTGCGCGCCGCGAAGCCTGCGACATCGGCCTTTATCATCGCCTGTTCGAGGCAGCCGAGCGGATCGCCGCTGTCATATTCGACGAGAACGGGCGTCTGGTAAGGATAGGCGGAGGCCGGGATCATGTTGCGCTTGCGGATCTCGAGGCGGTCGATTCCGAGGTCGTGGGCGGCCGTGTCGACGAGCCGCTCGACCACGAAGGTCGCCTCCGGGCGGCCTGCGCCGCGATAGGCGTCGACCGGCGCGGTGTTCGTGAACATGCATTTCACCGAGCAGTAGATCGCCGGAATGACGTAGACGCCCGAGAGCAGCGGGCCGTAGAGGTTGGTCGGAATGTTTGGCCCGAAGGTCGAAAGATAGGCGCCCATATTGGCGTAGGTGTTGACGCGTATGGGGAGGAATTTGCCGTTCTCGTCCAGCGCGAGCTCCGCCTCGGTCACGTGATCTCGCCCGTGCCGGTCGGACAGGAAGCTTTCCGACCGCGTGCTGACCCATTTCACTGGCCGCGCGAGCTTGCCCGCCGCCCAGGCGACAACCGCCTCCTCGCCATAGTGAAACTGCTTGACGCCGAAGCCGCCGCCTACGTCCGGCGCGACAACCCGCAGCCTGTGCTGGGGAA
>DATAPS010000557.1:0-17974 GCA_036265085.1 Acetobacteraceae bacterium
ATCGCCAAAGCGAAGCAGCTGCTCGCCGACGCGGGTGTTCCGAACGGGTTCTCGGTCACGCTGGACGTAATTTCGAACCCGCCCTACATCGACATCGCTCAGGCGATCCAGGCGAATCTCGGCGAGGTCGGAATCAAGGTCCAGATTCTCCCGGGCGAGCAGCGGCAGGTCATCACGAAGACCCGCGCGCGGACCCACCAGCTCGCGATGCTGCAATGGGGCACCGATTATTTCGATCCCAATAGCAACGCGCAGGCGTTCTGCGCCAATCCCGACGACAGCGACACCTCCAAGCTCAAGATCCTCGCCTGGCGCAGCCATTTCGTCGATCCCCAACTCACCAAGATGGTCGACGACGCCGTCAAGGAGCTCAACGGCGAGGAGCGCATCAAGATGTACGAGGACATGCAGAAGCTCTCGCGCGAGCGGGCGCCGTTCGCAATGATGCTGCAGCAGATCGCGATCGCCGTTCTCGGCAAGGGAGTGAAAGGCTTCGTCGTCGGTCCGCTGCCGGATTACACGCGCTACGCGGAAGTCGAAAAGGCGTGAGAGGCCGCCTACGGACGCTCGCCGCCACCGGGGCGAGCGTCCCGATCACACTCGTCGGACTGGTTCTGATCACCTTCCTGATCGGGCGGGTGATGCCGATCGACCCCGTGATCGCCATCGTCGGCGATCACGCGCCGCCCGACGTGATGCAGGCGGTGCGCGACCAGCTCGGCCTCGACAAGCCGCTGACCACGCAGTTCTGGATCTACGTGACGCATTTGGCGCAGGGCGACATGGGACGGTCGGTGATGACCTCCCATCCGGTCACGGAGGACATCGTCCAGTATTTCCCGGCCACCATCGAGCTCGCGACCGTGGCGATCGTGATCGCGACCGTCATCGGCGTCCCGCTCGGCGTCCTCGCCGCGGTGAAGCAGCGCACGCGGATCGACCACGCGATCCGGGTATTCTGCCTCGCCGGCCACTCGATCCCGATCTTCCTGCTCGCGCTGCTGTCGCTGCTGATCTTCTACGCGACGCTCGGCTGGGCACCCGGCACCGGCCGTCAGGATGTCGCCTTCGAGGGCATGGACCCGACCGTCACCGGCTTCATGCTGATCGACACGCTGCTCGCCGGCGACTGGGACAGCTTCCACGATGCGCTCGCGCACCTCGCCCAACCCGCCGGCGTGCTCGCCTATTTCAGCATGGCCTACATCGCGCGCATGACGCGCGGCTTCATGCTTGATGCGATGCAGGGCGAATACGTCGTGACCGCCCGAGCGAAGGGACTCTCCGCTGCGCGCGTCATCTGGCGCCATGTGTTCGGGAACATCGCGGTTCGTCTGATTACCGTGCTGGCACTGACCTATGCCGGTCTGCTGGAAGGCGCGGTCGTGACCGAAACCGTGTTCTCCTGGCCCGGTCTCGGCCAGTATCTCACGGTGTCGCTGCTGAACGCCGATATGAACGCGGTTCTCGGCGCGACGCTCGTGATCGGCGTCTCCTACCTGCTGCTGAACCTTGTCGCGGACATGCTCTACCGCGCCCTCGACCCGCGCTCTCGATGAGCGATGCAGCCGCGGGCGGCCCGCCTCCCGCCCGCACGATCTCCTGGCGCGACTGGCTGCTGACCGAAACCCCGCACTCGCGCGCGCAGGCGGCGTGGGGCCGGCGCTTCCGCCTCTGGCTCGATTTCCGCAGCAATCCGCTCGCGATGGCGGGGCTGATCCTCGCGCTGCTGCTCGTCGCCGCGACGCTCGCAGCGCCGCTGCTCACCACACAGAACCCCGATGCTCAGGATCTCGCGAACCGGCTTTCGCCGCCGTCTTGGCAGCACTGGTTCGGCACGGACGAACTCGGCCGGGATGTCTACGCGCGCGTTCTGTACGGAGGACGCATCACGCTCGGCATGGTCATCGCGATCGTGCTGCTGGTGGCCCCCGTCGGCCTCGTGATCGGCTGCGCGGCGGGCTATCTCGGCGGCTTGTTCGATCGCGTGCTGATGCGCGTGACCGACATCTTCCTCGCCTTCCCCCGTCTGATCCTTGCGCTCGCCTTCGTCGCCGCGATCAAGCCGGGCATCACCAGCGCCATCCTTGCCATCGCTCTGACCGCCTGGCCGCCCTACGCGCGTCTCGCGCGTGCGGAGACGCTCACCTTCCGCAAGGCGGATTTCGTCGCCGCGACCAAGATGACCGGCGCATCGGGCGGGCGCATCGTGCTGCGCCACATCGTGCCGCTCTGCCTCTCCAGCCTCGTCGTGCGCGTCACGCTCGACATGAGCAGCATCATCCTCACGGCCGCAGCGCTCGGCTTCCTCGGCATGGGCGCGCAGCCGCCGTCGCCGGAATGGGGCGCGATGATCGCGACCGCGCGGCGCTTCATTCTCGACCACTGGTGGGTGCCGACGGTGCCGGGCATCGCGATCTTCGTCGCCTCGCTCGCCTTCAACCTGCTCGGCGACGGCCTGCGCGACGTGCTCGATCCGAAGCAGCGCTGATGCTGGTCCAGATCGAGAACCTGTCGATCAGCTTCCAGACCGCGCACGGCCTGTCGCACGCGGTTCGCAACGTCTCGCTCACGCTGGGCGCTGAAAAACTCGGCATCGTCGGTGAGAGCGGCTCGGGGAAATCGCTGACCGCGCGGTCGATCCTCAAGCTGCTGCCGGACTCGGCCATCCTCACGGCCGATACGCTCACCTTCGACGGCATCGACATCCTGCGCGCCGACGCGAGCGCGATGCGCGCGATTCGCGGCCGCCGCGCGGGATTGGTGATGCAGGACCCGAAATTCTCGCTCAACCCGGTGATGAGCGCGGGCCAGCAGATCGCGGAAGCATGGCGCGCGCACCGCAAGAACGCGGGACGGCGGGAAGCGATGTCCGCCGCCATCGACCTGCTCGCGCAAGTGCAGATCCGTGATCCGGTGCGCGTCGCCGCCGCCTATCCGCACGAACTCTCCGGCGGCATGGGGCAGCGCGTCATGATCGCGATGATGCTCGCGCCCGACCCGGAACTCCTGATCGCCGACGAGCCGACCAGCGCGCTCGATGCGACAGTGCAAGCGGAGATTCTCCGCCTGATGGAAGATCTCGTTGCGCGGCGCGGCATGGCGCTTATGCTGATCAGTCACGACCTGCCGCTCGTCTCGCATTTCTGCGACCGTGTCGCGGTGATGTATGCTGGCCGGATCGTCGAGGAAGTCGCCGCGTCCGCTTTGCGCGGGGCGACACATCCCTACACACGTGGCCTGCTCGACTGCATTCCGATGCTGCAACACCCGCAACCGCGCCTGCAAACACTCGCGCGCGATCCCAGCTGGCTCGCATGATCAACGTCGAGGATCTCCGCGTTCGTTTCGGCGAGATGGAGGCGGTGAAAGGCGTGTCGTTCGCGGTCGCGGAAGGTGACAGCTTCGGCATCGTCGGCGAGAGCGGCTCCGGCAAATCGACCGTCCTGCGGGCGATTGCGGGCCTGAACGCGAGCTGGACGGGCCGCATGAGCGTCGGTGGCGAATTGCTTACGCCTCGGCGCCCGAAATCCTTCTTTCGCCGCGTGCAGATGGTCTTTCAGGACCCGTACGGATCGCTGCATCCCCGCCAGACCGTCGATCGCGCTTTGAGCGAACCGTTGCTCGTCCATGGCATCCGCGACGTCGAGAGCCGCATCCTGCGCGCCCTCGCCGACGTGGCGCTCCCCGCCGCGGCGCGGTTCCGCTATCCGCACCAGCTGTCCGGCGGGCAGCGTCAGCGCGTGGCGATCGCACGCGCGCTCATGATCGAGCCTGCGGTACTGCTGCTCGACGAGCCGACCAGCGCGCTCGACGTGTCCGTTCAGGCCGAAGTGCTGAATCTGTTGGCCGAACTGCAGACCCGCCGCCGTCTGACCTATATCCTGGTCAGCCACAACCTCGCCGTGGTCGCCCATCTCTGCCCGATGATCGGCGTCATGCAGGGCGGCGAGATGGTCGAGATGCTGAGCGCCGCGGCGTTACGTGCTGGTGGAGCGCGTCACCCGCACACGATCGCCCTGCGATCACTCACGGTCGAGCTCGAGGAGGCCTAACCCCACCCCGCCGTGCGGTTCCGATGTGCCGCCATGAACCTTCGGCGACAGTGCAGTTTTCGCTTGATCATTGGCGCTCGCCGGCGAAACCGATGCGGCGTTGAACGTGTCCCAGCCCGGTGCGATACCCGCCGCATGACAAGCTTTCCGGGCGCATGGACCAGACATTGAGGCAGATCGCCGAGCGAGCTGCCGGTCCGTGGCTGGAATATCGGGAGGCGGAGGTCCGGGCCGACCGCGCCACCGGCCGCAAGGCGATGAGCACCAATATCGCTCTGCTGGAGCGCCGCCACGCAGACTTCGAAGCGGGGCTGATCGGACGCGCCAAGGCAGCCGTGCTCGCGTTGCGGGCGGAGGTGGGCGTACACGCGTCCGACCTGCGGCGGCAGTTGGAGGATCTCGCCCGCGAGCGCGACGAGCATATCGGGCAGAAGCTCATCGAGACGCGCGAGAACCGGCAGGTCGCCTTGCAGCATCTCGAGCGTACGGCCGGGCCGCTGTCCGCGCGCTACGCCGCCGCGGCGAAAGCGGTCGAGGATGCCGAGCGCGGACTGCGCGCCATCCGGGCCGACGTGAGTGGCCGTCCGTTGCGGACCGCTTTCGTGCCGTTCTACCTTGCGGCGCTCGTGGCGCTTGCGCTGATCGAAGTGCCTGTGAACCGGCTGGCTTTCGAGCTGTTCTTCCAGGAGCAGCCGATCTTCTCCCTCTTGCTCGCACTCGCAGCCGGCGCCGTTCTCATCTTTTTCGCGCACATCGTGGGCACGTTGATCCGCCGCGTCGAGCAACCGAGCCCGCGCGCCCAGCAGGCACGCCGCATCGGCGCGATCGCGCTGTTCCTGATTCTCGCAGGCGGCCTGATCTACGTGCTCGCGAGCATGCGCCAGCTCTACGTGCATCTCCTGGAATCGGAGCAGGGGAGCTTGCAGCAACAGGTCGAGGCGCTCACGAACCGCGGGGCCGCGAGCGCGATCTCGAATGTCGCATCGACCAATCTCGGCACGGCAGGCGTTACCCTGCTGGTCATCAACGTCGTGCTGTTCGCCGTCGGCGCCGCGCTGTCGTTCATGCGCCACGATCCGCATCCCGACTACGAGGCGGCCCATCGGGCGGAGCTGCGCGCCCGCCGCCGATTGACGCGGTTGCGTGCCCGATACGAGAGGGTGGTCGGCGTGCGGCGGCAAGGGTTCGATCAGCAGCAGCGCGCGCTCGACGCGCTACTGCGCGAAACGCAAGGCAAGTACGACGACGTCGCCGGACGCGCCGCCGCCGTCGAGCCGTTCGTCAATGATACGTTGGCGCTGATCGCCAACACGGTGCGCAACCGCTCGCTCGCCTTCCTCGAAGGCGCCATTGCCGCGCTTCCGCCAGGGTCGTCGCACGACTCGGTGTCTGGTTTGAGAGCGCACACCGAGGCGGAGATCAGAGCCGCGATCCTGCCGGCGCAAGGGCATCCGGGATGAGGGGATTGGCGCTCGCCGCCGTATCGCTCTTCATTCTGTCGGCCGGGTGGGTTCGCGGTGCGCAGGCTGCGACGACCGATTACTGCCCGTACGGAAAGTCGAGCACCCTGCTGCTGGTGGACCGGACGACCCGGTTCGACGCGACGGACAAATCCGTGTTTCTCGATGCATTGAACGGCGTCGTCGAGCGGCTCGGCGCCGGCGATCGGCTCGTCATGTTCACCATGACGGGCGCATACACTGAAAGCCGAAAAGTGTTCGACCGCTGCAAGCCCGCGTGCCCCGACGAGGGCTTCTTCACCGACCTGCTCGCGACCTGCCGTCCCGTACTCGCACGCGCCGACTATCGGGGCTTCGTCGACGAGCTCGCCCGCGATCTCGCGGACCTGCTCCGCACGCCGGAGGACACCCAGGACTCGGACCTTTTCCGCACCGTCGCGGAAACCACGCGGGCCGTTTCGACGGCCTCCGCCCAGACCCTCGGCGCGCTCGTCATATTCTCCGACCTGATCGAGAACTCGCCGTTCCTCCGGCAACGCGAGTTCCTGCGCGAACCGCCGGCCGAGACGCTGCGCCATTTGTCCGCCGCCGACATCCGGCCAAGCCTTCATGGCGCGTCGGTGCGCGTGTTCGGCGTCGGCCGCGACGACACGCCCGCGCGGTCGCCGCTCCCGCCGAACGAACGCAACCGGGTCGCGCAAACCTGGGAGAGCTGGTTTCGTTCCGGGGGCGCCGTTTCGGTAGACATCGGCTTCCGTTGAGGATCACACGGCGTCGTAGGGCGGGTCTCGACCCGCCGTAGGGCTCATCCGGACAATCCCTTATCGCCCAAACCCACGAACTGCAGTCAAGAACTTAGGCCTGAACCTGCTGGACACTTCTTCCGACATCGAAACTTCATACATTGAAACGGAACAGCAGCACGTCGCCGTCCCGCACGACGTAGTCCTTGCCCTCGATGCGCATCTTGCCGGCTTCCTTGGCGCCCTGTTCCCCCTTGAGCGTCACGTAGTCGCTGTAGGTGATCGTCTCGCACGCAATGAACCCGCGCTCGAAATCGCCGTGGATCACGCCCGCCGCCTGTGGCGCCTTCGTTCCGCTCACGATCGTCCAGGCCCGCGTCTCCTTCGGTCCGACCGTGAAATACGTGACCAGCCCGAGCAGCCCGTATCCGGCGCGGATCACCCGGTCGAGCCCGCTATCCCTAAGCCCGAGCCCCTCGAGGAACTCGCGACGATCCTCCTCGGCGAGTTGGCTCACCTCCGCCTCGATCGCCGCCGAAACGATGACGACGGCCGCGCCCTCCGCCTTCGCCCGCTCCGCCACCTCAACCGAATACGCGTTCCCGGCTGCCGCCGATGCTTCCTCGACATTGCAGACATAGAGGACGGGCTTCGATGTCATCAGCTGCAGCCGCTTCGCCGCTTCCGCGTCCTCGGGCGCGATCGCGGTCCGCGCCGGCCTGCCCTCCTGCAATGCCGTGAGGATGGGTTCCATCAGCGCGGCTTGAGCGATGCTCTCCTTGTCGCCGCCGCGCGCGCGCTTCACCAGCGGCGGCAGCCGCTTCTCCAGGCTGTCGAGGTCGGCCAGCATCAGCTCCGTCTCGACCGTCTCGGCATCGCGGATCGGATCGACGCTGCCCTCGACATGCGTGACGTCGTCATCCTCGAAGCAGCGCAGGACATGGATGATCGCGTCCACCTCGCGGATGTTGGCGAGGAACTGGTTCCCCAAACCTTCGCCCTTCGACGCCCCGCGCACGAGTCCCGCGATATCGACGAACTCCAGACTGGTCGGCACGATCTTCGCGGATTTTCCGATCGCCGCGAGCGTGTCGAGCCGCGGATCGGGCACCGCGACGCGGCCGACATTCGGTTCGATCGTGCAGAACGGATAATTGGCGGCCTGCGCCGCGGCCGTCGCCGTCAGCGCATTGAACAGCGTGCTCTTGCCGACATTCGGCAATCCCACGATGCCGCAGTTGAAACCCATCGATTACGCCTTCGCCTGCGTCAGCAGGGCCACCTTCGTCATGAAATCCTCGGGCTTGCCCGCCACGAGCAACGGGGCCGCGTCCGAGACCGCGGTCAGGATGTCGATGAGCTCCGGCTCCTCCGCCTTGGCGAAATTGCCCAGCACGTGCCCGAGCACGCGTTCCTTGCTGCCGGGATGCCCGATGCCGAGCCGGACGCGCCAATACTCCGGGGTGCCGAATTGCCGGTCCAAGCTGCGCAGCCCGTTATGTCCCGCCGCGCCGCCGCCGCGCTTGACCCGAACCTTGCCGAAGACAAGGTCGAGTTCGTCGTGGAACACCGTGATCACGTCGGGCAGCAGCTTGAAGAAGGCTGCCGCCGCCTGAACGCTCTCCCCCGACGCATTCATGTAGGTCAGCGGCTTGAGCGCGAGCACCTTCTCGCCGCCAATGCTGCCTTCCGCCACGACGCCCTTGAAACGCTGCCGCCACGGGCTGAACCCGTGGCGGTCGGCGATCACGTCGATGGCCATGAACCCGATATTGTGTCGGTTGCGCAGCATCCCGGGCTCGGGATTGCCGAGCCCCACCCACAAAAGCATGGCACGCGACCGGGGCGGTTGGCGTCCGGCTTACTTCTTGCCGGCCGCCCTCGCACCACCCTTCGCTGCCGCAACCGGCGCCGCAGCCGCAGCAGGAGCCGCCGCATCAGTCGCTGCCGGCTCGGCACCCTTCGTCGGCGGCGCGACGGTCGCGACGACGAAGTCGCGATCGAGGATGGTCGAGCGCATGCCGTCGGTACCCTTCAGGTCCGACCAGCGCACGTTGTCGTTGATGTCGAGCGCCGCGAGGTCCGCCTCGAAATGGGGGGGCACATGCTCCGGATCGGCCATCACCTCGACGACGTGGCGAATGACGTTCAGCACGCCGCCCCGCTTCAGGCCCGGCGAGATCCCCTCGTTGAGGAACGTCACGGCCACGGCGACCCGGATGCGTTCGCCGGGCGCGAGCCGCTGGAAGTCGACGTGTTCCGGCCGGTCGGTCACGGGATGGAACTGGACGTCGCGCATCAGCGCGCGCGTCTTCTGGCCCCGCCCATCGAGATTGATCTCATACAGGCGAGACCGCCAGCCGCTGCGAGTGATCTCGCGCAACACGGCGCGCGGCTCCAGTGCGATCAGCCTCGGCGCTTCCTTCGCGCCGTAGATAACCCCGGGCACCTTGCCCTCTCGCCGAGTCGCCCGTGCTGCCCCCTTACCTGCACGCTCGCGCGCCTCGGCCTCGATCGTGACGAAATCGGCCATGGTTCGCTCCTAATGCCAAACGCCGGCCTCCAGGGGTGCCGGCGCAGGGCGGGGGAGATAGCGCAGCTGACCTCCCGGAGCAAGCCGCGGCCCGATCTAGCGAGCGCTGACTGGAAGATTCGCCGCCGTCAGCGTCCACGGAGCCCCCGGCTCGCACCAGAACGGAACGGCATTCGGCGCCCGGACGTTCGGCTCCATCCCCATTTCCGCCCGCACAGCGCGGAACAGGCCGCCGTGTGCGACCACGAGCACGGGTCCGGGCTTGTCCAACGCCCGGTTGACTGCCCGCACGGCGCGCGCGCGCAGATCCGCAAAGCTCTCCGCGCCGTCGGGCGTGCTCTTGCCGGCGACCCAGTCGTCGAACCACGCCGCCATGACAACCCCGTTCATCACGCCGTATTCGACCTCGTGCAGCTCAGGGTCGATCTCCACGGACAAACCGAGCGCCGCCGCCGCCATCTCAGCCGTGATCCGCGCCCGCGACAATGGCGAGGAGACGACGGTGCGGATGTCGCGGCCCCGCAACATCTCCGCGGCCACCCGCGCCTGCGCCATCCCGTGCTCGTTGAGCGGAACTTCGAGGTTCCCCTGCGCGAGGAACTTCGTGTTCCAGTCCGTCTCGCCGTGGCGGAGGAACCAGAACGCGCTCTGCTCGAGCGACGTTGCCGCGACGGCGGCGCTCAAGCGAACCCCTCCGCCTTGAGCGTCGCCGCCACCGCCGGGCGCGCCTTCATGCGGGCGAGATGCCCCGCCAACGCGGGCGGAAGCGTCATGTTCATCCGGTCCGCCCCCCAGAACTCGACATAGAACAGCGCGGCATCCGCCACCGAGAACCGGCCGACCACGTAGTCCTGCCCGTCCAGCGCCTTGTCGAGCAGCTCGAACCCCCTTTGGACCATCTCGCGCCCACGCGCCTTGACCGTATCGTAATCGGACTCGTTCGGCGCGTAGTTCCCAGGCCCGAACAGGCGCGAGAAGCCACGCATGTGCACCGTCGAGACACAGTAGTCCATCGTCTCAAGCGCCCGGACTTCCGACTCGGTATCCGCCGGCAGCAGCTGCTTCTCCGGGTTGGTCTTCGCGAGATAGTAGGCGATCGCAGCAAACTCGGTCAGCACGGAGCCGTCGTCGCGCACCAGCGTCGGCACCTTCGACTTCGGGTTCACCTTGGTGAGCGGTCGTTCGGGGACCGGCAGCTGCAGCTTGGTTGCTTCCGCTTCGTAGGGCCTGCCGATCTCCTCGAGCAGCACGTGGATCCCGATCGAGCAGGCGCCTGGCGAATAGATGAGCTTCATGTCTGGGTTTCCTCCGCTAAACGTTCGTGTCGAAGAGCGAGCTCACCGAGCTCTCGTCGCTGATACGCCGCATCGATTCCGCGAGCAGCGGCGCGATCGAGACCTGGCGGATGTTGTTGGCGAGCCGTACGGCTTCCGTCGCCATGATGCTGTCCGTGATCGTCATCATCTCGATCGGGGACGACGCGATGCGTGCGACCGCCCCACCGGACAGCACGCCATGCGTGACATAGACGCTCGCGGACCGCGCGCCATGGTCGATCAACGCCTCGGCGCCGTTGCAGAGTGTGCCGCCGGAATCGACGATGTCGTCGACGATGATGCAGTCGCGGTCTCGCACGTCGCCGATGACGTTCATCACCTCGGAGATGCCCGCCCGCTCGCGCCGTTTGTCGATGATCGCGAGATCGCAGCCGAGTTTGGTCGCGATGATCCGCGCCCGCACGACGCCGCCCACGTCCGGCGAGACGATCATCAGGTCGCGGCCGTTGTAACGGTCCTGGATGTCCTTCGAGAACAGCGGCGTCCCGAACGTGCTGAGATTGTCGACGGGAATGTCGAAGAAGCCCTGAATCTGCCCGGCATGCAGATCCATGGTCAGCACGCGGTTGGCGCCCGCCTCCGTGATCAGATTCGCCACGAGCTTCGCGCTGATCGGCGTGCGCGGCCCCGATTTCCGGTCCTGCCGCGCATAGCCGAAATACGGAATGACGGCGGTCACGCGGCGGGCCGAGGCGCGGCGCAGCGCGTCCAGCGTGATCAGCAACTCCATCAGGTTGTCGTTCGCCGGATACGACGTGGACTGAACCACGAACACATCCTCGCCGCGGATGTTCTCCTGAATTTCGACGAACACTTCCATGTCGGCGAAGCGTCGGATGGAGGCGCGCGTCAGCGGCAGGTTCAGCGCGGCGGCGATCGCCTCCGCGAGCGGGCGGTTGCTGTTGCAGGCCACGATCTTCATGAAACACGCGTCCGTGAGGCGGCGCGGCCTTCTAGCAACCCCCATATTGAGTGTCCACGCACCGTCATTTCGCGCCGACGGCGTTCTGGACCACGGATTTCACGCCCCCGGCCGCCTCCTTCGCGACGACCAGCGCAACGTCCGACCAGTGCACGTCGAGCGCATGCGGGGGCACCTCGTTGAGCTGAACGATCCGGCCGCGCTCCCCATGCGCATCCGACACGATCCACTGCACCTCGATCCGCTCGGTCCCGTTAGCGCCCGGAGCGGTCGCGACCTTTCCCTCGACGCTGAAATCGGCGTTTGTCGGGGTGTCCTGAACGACCTCGCCCACGGGCGGAAGTTGGAGACGCATCTCTCGGGCCAGTTCGGTATTCCCATCGCCCGGCGCACCGGAAACGCCGAGCACGACGATGCGGGCCGGCCGATTGATCAGGGAATTCGGATCGCTGCGCCGCATGGCGGCGTCGATCCGGGTCAGCAAGGCCGTGATATCGGGAGCGACGGCGTTTGCGGCGGTTCGCAGCACGTCGGGCGATCCTTCCGCCCAGTCGCTCGCCGGAATGGGCTGACCCTGCGCCGTCCCCATCCCCTTGCCTTGCGGGTTGAGCACTTCGTAGGTCGGTACAACCTGGTTGCCACGCAGATCGGCGCTGATCGTCAGCGACCAGTCGCCGCGCCGCGCTTTCTCGACCACGGCCGGCACCTCTTTCGCGACCAGCGCATCCGCCAGCGCGCCGGCCAATGTGTCGGCGGAAAGCGTGGGCAGCATTGCAAGCGAGGGCGGGGCGATCGTCAGGCGCGCCGGTGGCGGCTGCGCCAACAGCTTGCCCTCTGCGCCGGGATTGCCCGCGAACGGCCGGGGATAGTCGCCGCAGCTCGCGACCGACAGCGTTAGGCCGAGCGTGGCCGCGCTACGAAATGCGGCTGACCAGGGCCATGAGCAGCAGGAACGCGACGACGAAGTGGATGACGTACGGCATCCGGAAGGCCTGAGCGCGCGCATTCAGAGGGCGATCACCGAAATCTGGTGGCCGATCGGCCCGCCGCCCGAGAGAGTGCGGCGGCGGTGGCTGAAGAACCGCGCCGTATCGGCGACGGTATCCGCGGCGACGGTTTCGACCGCCGCAAGTCCGAGCGCGGCGAGCCGGGCTGCGCAATAGCCCGGCAGATCGAACTGCCACCGATCCGCACGTTGTCCCGACGCGAAGAAGCGCTCGTCCGCCGCATCCCGGGCCAGCACCGCATCGCGCAGATCGGCCGCGACTTCATACGAGCCCTGCGCGATGCACGGCCCGATTGCGGCGGCGATCCGGACCCGCGCGCCGCCGAGCTCGCACATGGCCGCAACCGTCGCCTCGAGGACCCCGGCCACGGCTCCTCGCCAGCCGGCATGAGCTGCGCCGATCACGCCGGCCTCCAGGTCGGCAAACAGCACCGGTGCGCAATCCGCCGTGACGATGCCGAGCGCCACGCCGGGCCGGTCGGTCACTGCCGCGTCCGCCCGCGGACCCTCCCCCGGACGCCAGGGATCGACCACCTGCACAGCATCCGCACGATGCACCTGGGTCAGCCCGCACAGCGCCCCCGGATCGGCGCCGAGGGCCCGGGCTGCCCGCGCCCGGTTCTCCAGTACGGCGGCGCGACCGTCCTGTCCGGAGAGGCTGCAGTTGAGACTCGCGAACGGTCCCTCGGACACGCCGCCCCGCCGCGTGAAGAAACCGTGGCGCACGGGCAGTCGTGCCGCGGTGAGCGCTTCGACGTCTGTCATTCCGAGAAACCTGGCGGGGAAGGGAGGTCAGGGTGGCAAATCGCCATGGCCTTGAACAGCCGCCCCATGCGGTCAGGCTCCGCCAACCGCCGCGCCGCCTCGATCAGCGCCGCGGCACGGAGCGGCGGTTGGGTGCGCGCGAGGACGCCAGTCCGCTCGAACAGGCCGAGCCGGGTCAGGAACACGCCCTGCGGCACCGGGCCGCGGACGGATGCCCCCGCATCTCGCGCGATCTCGGCAAGAGCGGCGAAATCGACATGTGCGGTCAGGTCGGCTTCCCCCGGCGAATCCAGCGGGTCCGCCGCCCGACCATGCTTCAGCGCCTGAAGGCTTTCGCCGGGCGCGCTCTCGGATGGTCCGTAATCGACGATGAGGGCGGCGCCCCCGTCCCTCGCGAGCCGCCGTGCCAGCGTTTGCACGAACGCCCGGGCAGCTGAACCGACCTCGACGACACCCCCATCGGGAGCAGGCGGCAGACCGGCGAGACCAGCGACTGCGTCCCGCTCGACAAAGCGACCATCGCAAACGAACCGCTCCGACCAACGATCCCCTCGGCGCACGAGTTGCCGGATCGGCAGCGCGTCGAGGAACTCGTTCGCGATCAGTAGCAGCGGCGCGCAAGGAACCGACTCCAGATCCTCGTGCCAGGACGCCGATCCGAGCGCGTTCGCCTGGGCGTCGCGCAATCGCAGCGACGTCTCGATCAAATGCACCGACAATGCCGCACGAAAGGCCGGCGCCGCTCGCGCGGCCGCCCGCAGCGCGTCCGCCATCAGCGTGCCCCGTCCGGGTCCTGCTTCGGCAAGCAGCACCGGCGACGGCGACCCCATGGACTGCCAGACCACCGCCGCCCAGAGTCCCAAAAGCTCGCCGAACACCTGCGCGATCTCTGGCGCCGTCGTGAAATCCGTGAACGGATCGCGGGTCGCGTAGTAGGCGGCATTGGCCCGCGCCATGAACGCGTCCAGCCGCTCCGTCACGCCGGCTTGGCGCCGATCGGCGGCGCGACGGTTACCCGCCGGGCGCGGAGCATCAGGATCGCGCCGGCGACCAGCATCGGGATGGATAGGAGCTGCCCCATCGTCGCCCCAGCAAACAGGAAGCCGAGGAACGGGTCGGGCTGGCGGAAGAACTCGCCGATGATCCGGGCCACCCCGTAGCCGAACAGGAACGCCCCGGTCAGCCACCCGAACCGGGCACGCAGATGCTCCCGCCGGGCGAGCGCGAACATAACCGTCAGCAGCACGGCACCTTCGAGCAGCGCCTGATAGATCTGGCTGGGATGGCGCGGGATGGGGCCGCCGGTCGGAAAGATCATCGCCCAGGGCAGCCAGTCCGGCGCCGGTCGCCCCCACAGCTCCCCGTTGATGAAGTTGGCGATGCGCCCGAGGCCGAGCCCGATCGGCGCGACCACCGCGATCCGGTCGGCGAAGCCGAGAATCGGAATTTTCTGACTCCGGCAGAACAGGATGATCGCCCCAGCGACGCCCAGCATGCCGCCATGAAAGCTCATCCCGCCGCCCCAGACGGCGAGGATCTGGAGCGGCTCCGCGAAAAACCGTTCCGGCTGGTAGAACAGCACGTAACCCACCCGGCCCCCCAGGACGACGCCGAGCGTCGCCCAGGTCAGGAAATCGTCCACCTGCACCGGGGTCGCCACCGCGGGCGTGCGCTGGGCCAGCCCGCGGACCAGGCGCCAGCCGATGACCAGACTGGCGATATAGGCGAGGGCGTACCACCGGATCGACAGCGGCCCGATCTGGACCAGCACCGGGTTGAACTGCGGAAACATCAACACAGGAAGCATCGGCGCGCGATCGTCCTATCTATTGGCACGGAACCGACGGCGTCGATGACCACGTCCGGGCGTGGAGCGTATAGGCTCCGTAACCCCGGCGCGGAAGCAGGCGCGGGATCGGTGATCCAATGGCAGGAGCGAGCGATGGCGGAGCGGCCGCGGTTTTTCGATGATCTGGCGGGGGTGGCCGGGGGTGCCATGTCGGCCCTGACCGGCCTGCGCGACGAGGCCGAGTCGCTCGCGCGCGCCCGCATCGACGAGGCGATCCGGAGACTCGATCTGGTGCGCCGGGAGGAGATCGACGTCGTGCGCGAGCTGGCCGAGCGCGCCCGGACCGGGCAGGAGACGGCTGAGGCGGCGCTTGCCGCAGCGATGGCCCGGATCGATGCGCTCGAGGCCCGAGTCGCGGCGCTCGAGGCGCGCCCGGTGACTGCCGCGACCGTCACCGCGCTCGACGGTCCGGGGATGGTTGCGTAATCTGCTGCACTGCGTCATGAGACGGAACATGAACTTCGTGTTGTCCACCCTTGACCTCTTGCGGCACAAACCACCGGGCCGGTAGGCTCGACCCCGTGGTTGCCCCTTACAGCCGATCGGTTTTCGGCGGGCTACCCTCTCTAGACCATGCCCGCTTCTGCGGAGGCGGGTCATGGGCCCCTCGGGCTTCCTCCACATGGGAGACCTCCGCCATGCCGGCTCTTCTGAGCGCCACCCCCGAACACTCCCCCAATCCTCTGGACGTGATGGAGCAGATCGCCTCAGCGAACGACTGGGCGTTCGATCGTCGCAGCGATTCCGAGATGGCCGCCGAGGCCCCCGGCAAGTGGTGCGATTACGGGCTCTATTTCAGCTGGTCGCACGAGATCAGCGCGATGCATTTCACCTGCGCTTTCGACATGAAGGTGCCGGACAAGCGCCGTTCGGCGCTATACGAGCTGCTGGCGCTTGCGAACGAGCACCTCTGGATCGGCCATTTCGGCCTCGATACCGACGAGGGCATGCTGGTCTTCCGCCACTCGGTCCTGCTGCGCGGGGCGTCCGGCGCCTCCGCCGAGAGCCTTGAGGACATGGTTGATATCGCGATCACGGAGAGCGAGCGCTTCTTCCCCGCCTTCCAGTTCGTGCTCTGGGGCGGCAAGACGCCGGCCGATGCGATGCAGGCCGCCATGCTGGAGTGCGCCGGCGAGGCCTGATCATCCCGAAGCCTGGACGTCCGATGGCGGCGTCGATCCCGCCCATCCTTCTCGTCGGCTTCGGGAAGATGGGCGGGGCGATGTTCGCCGGCTGGCGGGAGCGCGGGCTGGCACCTTCCTATGCGGTCGATCCGGTCGCGCCACCGACGGACGGCATCTCCGTCGTGGCGGACCCCGCCGCCGTCCCGGACAGCTTCGTCCCCCAGGCCGTCGTCCTCGCCGTGAAGCCGCAGATGGCGCCCGACGCGCTGCCGCACTGCCGCCGCTATGCGGGGCATGCCGTATTCGTCTCGATCATGGCCGGCCGCACCATCGCGTCTCTGCATGATGCGCTCGGCGCCGACGCGGCGATCGTCCGCGCGATGCCGAACACGCCTGCCGCGGTTCGCCAAGGCATCACTGTTGCCTGCGCGAGCGAGGGCGTCAGCCCCGCCGCCCGGGAGCTCTGTGACTCATTGCTCCAGGCGATCGGCCTCGTCGCCTGGGTCGATGACGAGTCGCTGATCGATCCCGTGACCGCCGTGTCCGGCGGCGGACCCGCCTACGTGTTCCTGCTCACCGAACTGCTCGAACAGGCGGCGGTCGAGCAGGGGATTCCGCCCGATCTGGCCCGCCTGCTCGCACGCCAGACGGTCGCCGGTTCCGGCGCCCTGCTCGCCGCCAGTACGGAGGATGCGGCCACGCTCCGCCGTGCGGTGACGAGTCCGAGAGGCACCACGGAACGCGCCCTCGCCGTGTTGATGGAGCGGAGCGCGTGGCCGGACGCCGTGTCCCGTGCCATCGCCGCCGCCACCGCCCGCTCACGCGAGCTCGCGGGCTGAAAATCGCGCGCCGCGCCCCATCTCCCGGGCATGGATGACACTGATTTCGATCGCGCCCTGATCGGGGCCGCATTCGAGCTCGCCGCCGAGCGCGGTTGGGATCGCGTCACTGTCGTCGCCGCCGCGCTTCGCGCCGGCCTGAAGCTCGACCGGGCACGCGCCCGCTTCCCGAGCCGCGGCATGATCCTGCTCCGCTTCGGCCGCCTCGCCGACATGGCCGCTCTCGGCGAGGCGAGCGGCAGCTCCGAAACCGGCACCGGTGAGAGCACGCGCGACCAGCTGTTCGCCATGGTCATGCGCCGGATCGATGTCCTGCAGGCGCACCGCGCCGGCGTGCTCGCGCTGCTCCGCTGGCTGCACCGCAATCCGATGACCGCGCTCATGCTCGCCGCGGCGACCCGCCGCAGCATGGCGTGGCTGCTCGAAGCGGCGGGCCTGTCCTCGACCGGACTGCGCGGCGGGCTGCGCACGAAGGGCCTGCTCGCCGTCTGGTTCTATACGGTGCGCGCCTGGGAACGCGACGAGAGTGCCGACCTGTCGGCAACCATGGCGGCGCTCGACCAGGCGTTGCGCCGGGCCGGGCGGGCCGAGGAGATGATGCCGTGCCGAGGACGCCGCCGCGCCGACGCCGAGCCGACCGCGCCCCCGTCGGCCCCGGAAGCGCCGCCCGAGCCGCCGGCCGCCGCTCCCGACCTTCCAATCGCGACGCCTCCGCCGCCGGACGAACCGCCGCCTTCACCGGCCTGACGCGCGCCAGGATGAGTTGTCCGGCAGCAGCGAGAGGCCTACACCGGGGACGGGTTCACCCCAGGTAGGAGCGCAGCAATGCCGAGCGACGAAAACATGTCGGGCGCATCGCCGATGCAGAAGGCGATGGATCAGGCGCGCACAGCCGCCGAGGACTTCACGCGCATGTTCGCCGAGATGAAGTTCCCGGCGATGCCGGACATGGAAGCGCTTCTCGGCGCGCACCGGCGCAACATGGAGGCGCTGTCGGGGGCCAACCGGATCGCGCTCGAAGGGGCGCAGGCGGTGGCGAAGCGCCACATGGAGATCATGCAGCAGACGATGGCGGAGCTCGGCGAGACGATGCGCACGCTGAGCGCGACCGGCAACCCGCAGGAGAAGGCCGCCAAGCAGGCCGAGCTGCTCAAGCGCGCCTACGAGCGCGCCGTCGCGAATAGCAAGGAGATTTCGGAGCTGATCCAGCGCTCGAACGGAGAAGCGCTCGACATGCTCAATTCGCGGTTCACCCAGGCGATGGATGAGGTCAAGGGCCTGATCGAACAGAGCAAGTCGGCCAAATCCGACTGATGCACCACCGCGCGCCGGCCGCCTCGC
>DATAPS010000558.1:0-8446 GCA_036265085.1 Acetobacteraceae bacterium
TTCAATGCGGGTACCGGTGCCGAACCGCCGCGACTGTCGTTGCGCGGCCGCAATCTCGAGGGGGCGGTGCTGATCGGCGCCGATCTGCGCCATGCGGACCTCACAGCGGCGCAACTCGCGAACGCCCGCCTCGACGACGCCGATCTGCGCGAGGTTTCGTTCGGCTGCGCGACCGACGCATCGGCCGCCGGTGCACACTGCGCGAGCTTATCTGGCGCCTCCTTCGTCCGCGCCAGACTGGACCACGCTGCGCTGTCGGGCGCCGATCTGCAGGGCGCCGATCTCTCGCAGGCGCTGGCGGACAGCGCCGATCTCAGTCGCGCGAGGCTGTCGAATGCCACCCTGTTTCGCGGCAGCCTGCGATCCGCCAATCTCGACGGCGCCGTCCTGTCCGGCGCGGTTCTCGACAACACCAACCTCGCGGGAGCCTCGCTCGACGGCGCTGATCTCCGCTACGCCTCGCTTGCTGCGGCAAACCTCGCCGGCGCCCGCGCGCATTCCGATTTTAGCGGCGCGCGCCTCGACGGCGCGCATCTCGAAGGCGCGACGCTGCGTGGCGCTCGGCTGCATGCCGCCTCGCTCTACGGCGCGCACATGACCTTCACGTCGCTCGATGATGCCGAACTGCTCGGCGCTTCGTTGCAGCAGACCGAACTCGGCGGCGCCTCCCTGCAACGCGCCATCGTCTGGCGCGCCGATCCGCGCACCGCGCGCGTGCGCGACATTCGGGCGACCAGCGTCGTCACTGAGCCGAAGACGCTCGGGCGCGCGGGCGGCGCGCATCAGTTGTCGTTGCAGCCCTGGACGAAAGCGGCGGCTGACCAGCTTCGTGAGCAGTTCTCGTTGTCGCTCTCGGGAAACGTGGAAGACACGCTCGCGCGCGTTGCGCGAACCGACCCGGACGCGGCGTTTTCAGCCGAAGCCGACATCGTCGCCGCCTGGACGAGGATCGTCGCCGACGCGGCCGTCGAGCCCATCAACGCCAACGACCTGATCGGCCGCATGAAGGACATCGCCTGCGCCCCCGCCGATGCGCCGCATGTCGTCGCGGGCATCGCGGAGCGGCTCGTCGACATGAAGCAGAGTGGCGATCCAGCGATGGTCCCCCTCGCCATCGCACTCGCGCGCGCGTTCCTCGACACGTCGCGCTGCCCTGGAGCGGCGGGCCTGCCGCCGGCCGCGCAGCATGTGCTGGAGACGATCGTCGCCGCTCAATAGGGCCGCCTCGCGCGGCGCGGACTACGCGCTCGCGCGCAGCGGCGTCGCCGTTGCGTCGGCGTCCGTCATCGCCGGTTCCGCGGGAACCGAATAGACGAAGGCGGCGTCATCGAGATCCGTCGCCGGGATGGTGTCCTTCTCGGTCCAGTAATCCTGCGTGTGCGCCCATTCCGGCTTGTCGCCGCGTTTTGGCAGCAAGTGCGTGCCGCGCGTCATATAGCCCGGATTGAAATCCTCGTCGTCGATCCACGGCAGGATCTTCATGTCGGCATCCTCCGGCCGCAGGGCCACCTGCACCTTGCGCGCGCCCTTCGCGTTCATGTGCTTGAGCAGACGGCAGACGAAATCCGCGACCAGATCGGCACGCAGCGTCCAGCTCGCGCGGAAATAGCCGAACACCCAGGCGCAGTTCGGCAGGCCGGTGAACATCATGCCGCGATAGGTGATCGTGTCGGCGAAGTTCAGCCGTTTGCCGTCGACGTTGAATGCGATGTCGCCGAGCATGAGCAGGTGAAAGCCGGTCGCGGTGATCACGATGTCCGCCGCCAGCTCCTGCCCCGATTTGAGGAGGATGCCGCGTTCCGTGAACCGCTCGATCTCGTCGGTCACCACCGATGCCTTGCCCGAGCGGATCGCCTTGAACAGGTCGCCATCGGGGATGAAGGCGAGGCGCTGCCGCCAGGGGCGGTAGCGTGGTGAGAAATGCGTGTCGATGTCGTAATCCTCGCCAAGATGGGCGCGTGCGGCGCCGAGCAGCTCGGCCCGCACCTTCTCCGGTTCCTCGAAAGTGCGGCGCGTGAACTTCGCCTGGTCGAGGATGATGCGCCGGCGCACGATCTCGTGGATCCACGCCTCGTCGACCTTCAGCTCGCGCAGCTCCTCGGCGAGCGCGATCGCGTTGCGCCCGGGCATGAAATACGTCGGCGAGCGTTGCAGCATGGTGATCTGCCCGGCATCGGGCGCCATCGCCGGAATGATCGTCGCCGCCGTCGCGCCTGAGCCGATCACGACAACGGTCTTGCCGCGGTAGTCGAGATCCTCCGGCCACGTCATCGGGTGGACAATCTGGCCGCGGTAGTCGGCCATCCCCGGCCATTCCGGCGTGTAGCCTTCCTCGTGCTTATAGTAGCCCTGGCACATCCAGAGGAAATTGGCGGCGTAACGGAACGGCTCGCCGGTATCCGCGCGGACGCCTTCCACAGTCCACAGCGCGTCCTCGCTCGACCAGCGCGCGGTCAGCACCTTGTGGCGGTAGCGGATGTATTGGGCGAGGCCGTTCTCCTCGATGACCTCGCCCATGTAGCTCAGAATCTCCGGCGCGGTCGCGATCGGCACGCCTTTCCACGGCTTGAACCTGTAGCCGAACGTATGCAGGTCGCTGTCGGAGCGGATGCCCGGGTATTTGTGCGTCACCCACGTGCCGCCGAAGGTGTCCTTGCCTTCGAGGATCGCGAACGTCGTGCCCGGGCGTTGCGTGGTCAGGTGATAGGCGCCGCCGATGCCGGAGATGCCGGCCCCGACGATGAGAACGTCGAACGTCTCGGTCTGCGTGGCATCGGAGCGGAGCAGGGCGGTGGCGTCGTTCATGGCGTCCTCGGCTGCGGGGCCGTTTCAGCGTCTACCACAGCGCGCGCATGACGGGGCTATCGAGCATCCGCGCGATCGCGCGTGAGCCGCGGCGCGCCGCGCCCGACGTGGTGCACGACCCCTGCCAGCAGCGCGAGCAGGAAGCAGAACGCGCATACCATGCGCCACCCCTCGATCCCGCCGCCGCCGATTGCCCAGGCGGTTCCGGCGCCCGCTGAACCGATCGCGCCGCCGAGGAACATGCCCGTCATGAACACCGTATTGACGCGGCCCCGCGCGTCGGGAGCGAGGCCGTAGATGATCGACTGGTTCGCCACCATCGCCGCCTGCGCGCCGAGATCGACGAGCACCACGCCGATCACCAGCCCGGGCAGCGTCGGCCAGGCGGCGAACAGCACGAACGAAGCGGCGACGAGCGCGATCGCCCGCGTGATCACGCGCCGCGGCCCGCTGCGGTCGGCGGTGCGGCCGGCGAGCGGGGCGGCGAGGATGCCGGCGACGCCGATCACGCCGAACAGCCCGGCGGTCGCCGCGCCGAGGCCGAACGGCGGCCCCTGCAGCAGCAGCGCGAGCACAGACCAGAACGCACTTATGGTCGCGAACACGCAGGCCTGCGTCAGCGTGGCCCGGCGTAGTGCGCCATAGCGGCGGGTCAGCGTCACCAGGGAGGCGGCCAGCGTCAAGTAGGACGAGCGCGTCGACGGCACGCTCCGCGGCAGCATCACGCCGAGCACCGCGGCGAGTACGACCGAGATCGCGGCGGCAAGCCAGCACATGACGCGCCAGTCGGCATATTGCGCGACCGTGCCGCTCAGCACGCGCGCGAGCAGCACGCCGCTGAGCAGTCCGCTCATCACAGTGCCCACGACCCGCCCGCGCCGCTCCGGCTCTGCGAGCTCGGCGGCAAACGGGATCACCTGCTGGGCGATCGAGCCGCCCATGCCGACGAATACCGACGTGGCGATCAGCGCTCCGAGGTTCGATGCCATCGCTTGCGCGGCGAGAGCCACCGTCGAGGCGGCGAGCTGCCATAGGATGAGGCGGCGTCGCTCGAACCGGTCGCCGAGCGGGACGAGCAGCAGGATGCCGAGCGCGAAGCCGATCTGGGTCGCGGTCGGCACCGCCGAGATCGCGTGCTCGCTGACGCCCAGGCTCGACGCCATCGCCCCGAGCATCGGCTGGTTGTACCAGACATTCGCCGCCGTTCCGCCGGCCGCCACGGCCATGACGAGAATGACAGCGCCGCTCAGGCGCGACGCGGGGGCCCGCGGCGTCGCGGCGATCAGCTGTTCGGACATGGACGCAAGGTAGGATCGGATCCGCCCGGTTCGAGGCACGGGGCGCTGCATTCCGCTGCATGACATGGCGGTCGGGAATGCACTTGCCGCCGGTTCCGCGCCCCGCCAGTTTGGCCCGCTCATGCCGCCGCCAGAGCCCCGGCTCCATCCCGCACACCAGATCTGGCGCCTGCTCCCCGCCGCCCCGCGCCGCCGCCTGCTCGCCCACGGCACCGCCCTCCTGGCCCCGCGGCCGGACCGGGCGCCGCCTGCAGTGGCGCCGGGGGCGATCGTCGCGGGTGAGGTGTCGCGCGCATCGGGGCTGGGCGAGGGCGCCCGGCTGTTTCATGCCGCGCTGGGGCTGCTCGGCGCGCCCGCCTGGTGCATCGATATCGGCAGCCTCGTGCCGGGCGAGGCGGCGGATCTGCTGCCGCCGGCACCCCCCGCGGCGCTGCCGGCGGGTGTGCCGCTGCTGGCGTTCGTCAACGGCCCGATGTTGCCGCTCGCGGCGCTCCGGCTCGGACGGGGCGTGATGCGAGGGCGGCGCGTGATCGGGCATTGGGTGTGGGAGTTGGCGAGCGCGCCCGAGTCCTGGGCGGCGGGGCTGGGCTTCGTGCACGAGATCTGGGTGCCGTCCGCTTTCACCGCCGCGGCTCTCGCACCGCTCGCGGCGCGGCGGGGGGTGCCGATCCGGATCGTCCCCTATCCCGTTGCGGCGCGCCCACCGGCCCCCGCGGCGCTCGACCGGACGGCGTTCGGGCTGCCGGACGACGCGCTCGTCACACTGGTCTCCGCTTCGCTGGCGTCGAGCGTCGCGCGCAAGAATCCGGAGGCCGCGATCCGCGCCCATCGTGCCGCTTTCGGCGAGCGGCCGGATCGCGTGCTGGTGCTCAAGCTCGGGCACAGCGCGCATTACCGCGACGACCTCGCCGCTCTCGCCGCGGCGGCGGAGGGGGCGGGGAATATCCGGTTCGAGACGCGCACGCTGCCGACCGCCGACAGTCTCGCGCTGACCGCGTGCAGCGACATCGTGCTGTCGCTTCATCGCAGCGAGGGCTTTGGGTTGGTGCCCGCCGAGGCGATGCTGCTGGGCAAGCCGGTCGTCGCGACGGCGTGGTCGGGGAACATGGATTTCATGGACGCCGACAGCGCCGCCCTGGTCGGCTATCGGCTGATCCCGGTGGCGGACCCGCGCGGCACCTATGACATTCCCGGCGCGGCCTGGGCGGAGCCGGACATCGCGGAGGCTGCCGTGCATCTGACGCGGCTGGCGGACAGCGCGGAGGCGCGGGCGGCGCTCGGGGCGCGGGCGAAGGCGGCGGCGGGCGCGAAGCTCGGGGTGCAGCCGCTCGCGGACGCGCTGGCGGCGCTGGCGGGGTGAAGCTGCTGGTGTGGCAATGGGGCCGGCGCGGGGCCGGGCCGCGCTATGCGGCGTGGCTCGCCCAAGCGATGCGGGAGGTGGCGCCGGACGGGGTCGCGCTGTCGCTGTCGATGCAGGCGGAGCTGATGGAGGCGGCCGACGCCCCCATTTGCGAGCTGCCGGTGCCGACCTATCGGGGTGCCGGCGGGTTCGTGTTGCAATGGCCGCTGGCGCCCCTGCGATCCGCCGGGCTCGCCCGGCGGATCGCCGCGCTGCGGGTGGATGTGGCGCTCTGCGCGATGCCGGGGCCGCTCGACCTGGTGATGGCGGCGGCGCTGCGGCGGACGGGGGTGCCGTTCGCCGTGGTGGTGCATGACGCCGACGTGCATCCGGGCGACGGTTTGCCGTTGCAGATGAGGCTGCAGCGCGCGCTGGTGCGGCGGGCGGATGCGCTGGTGGCGCTCAGCGGGCACGTGGCCGAGCGGCTCGCCGCTCAGGGCCTCGTCGCCGGCCGGCCGCTGATCCGCTCGCGGCTCCCCCCGTTCACCTATGGCGCGCTTCCACCGCCGCCGCGCGCCCACGGCGGGAAGCTGCGGTTGCTCTCGTTCGGGCGATTGCTGCCCTACAAGGGTCTCGACCTGCTCGCCGATGCGGTCCGGGCGCTCGGCGGCCGCGACGATTTCGAGCTGCGCGTGGTCGGTCAGGGCCAGGAAAGCGCCGTGCTCGCGGATTTGCGGGGGCTGCCGGGCGTCGCGGTGGAGAATCGATGGGTGCCGGAGGCGGAGATCGCGGCCCTGCTCGGCTGGGCGGATGCGCTCGTGCTGTCGCATCGGGAGGCGAGCCAGAGCGGGGCCGCCGCCGCGGCGATCGCGGCGCGGCGGTTCGTCGTCGCGACGGATGTGGGCGGCCTGGGCGAGCAGCTCCGCGACGAACCCCTCGCACGGCTTTGTCCGCTGACGGCAGACGCGCTCGCGGCGGCGATCGCCGACTTGATCGCAACGCCTGTGGACGCGGAGGGGATCGGGTTGGACGCGGCGGCCGCGTGGCGCGACGTGGCAACCACGCTGCGGCGGGATCTGATGCCGCTCGTGCGAGAGGGGCGAGCGACGAGATGACCGGACCAATCGGCGCGCGTCGCCACATCGTCGCGACCGCGCACCCGCTCGCGTCGGCGGCGGCGGACGACGTGCTGCGCGAGGGCGGGACGGCGGTCGATGCCGCCATTGCGGCGCAGACGGTGCTCGGTGTCGTCGAGCCGCACGCGTCGGGCCTCGCGGGAGGATCGCTGCTGCTGGTGTGGACGGCGGCGGACCGGCGGCTCGCCTTCATCGAGGGACTGGCGCAGGCGCCGGAAGATGTGCCCGAGGACTGGGTGGTCGACGCGCGGGGCGTGCGTATTCCGAAAGCGCGGCTGGAACGCTGCGGGCGCGTGGTCGGCGTGCCGGGGACGCCCCGGACCCTGGCGCTGGCGCATCGGCGATACGGGCGGCTGCCGTGGGCGCGGTTGTTCCGGGACGCGATCCGTCTCGCGGACGAGGGGTTCGCGCTGGCGCCTTATCTGCACGCCACCTTGCGGCAACGGCCGGAGCTCGCGGGCAAGGCGGCCTTCGCGCGCCCTTATTTCGATGCAAACGGGAAGCCGCTTGCCGCCGGCGCGATGCTGCGCAGCCCGGAGCTGGCCGGGACGATGCGGCGGATCGCGGCGGACGGGGCGGAGGCGGTCCATGGCGGGCCGATCGCGGCTTCGGTGATCGCGGCGGTGCGCGGCGACGCGCTGCCGGGCGGGATGACACAGGCGGATCTCGACGGCTACGCGCCGCAGGACCGGGACCCGGTCGAGCTGACGCTGTTCGGCCATCGCATCTGCACGGCCGCGCCGCCGGTCTCGGGCGGGATCGCGCTGCTGCAGCAGCTCGCGATCCTGGAGCGGCTGGGGATCGCCGATGAGGCGCCCGGAAGCGCCGAGGCGGCGCATCTCATGATCGAGGCGGGGCGTGTCGCGCGGGCCGATCGCCGGCGCTGGATCGGCGATCCCGACCAGGCTGCGGTGCCGGTCGCGGGGCTGCTGGAGAGCGGTTATCTCGACGGCCGCGCCGGCATGATCGCACGGCGTCGTGCGCTCGACCGCGTGCGGGCCGGGATGCCGCCGGGTGCGCGGGCGCCGGCGCCTTCGTCCGAACCGCTCGGCCAGACGGCGACATCGCATGTCTCTGTCATCGACGGCAGGGGCGACGCGGTGTCGTTCACCACGACGATCAATCAGGCGTTCGGCAGCGATCTCATCGCGAGCGGTATGGTGCTGAACGATGCGCTGACCAACTTTGCGACGAGGCCGGTCAGGAACGGACGGCGGGTGGCGAACGCGATCGCGCCCCGCAAGCGGCCGATCACGACGATGGCGCCGACGATCGTGTTCGGCGCCGACGGCCGCCCTGTGTTGGCTCTCGGCGCGGGCGGCGGTGCGCGCATCATCGATTCGGTGGCGCAGACGATCGTCGGCGTGCTGGCCTGGGGCTGGGATATCCGGACGGCGATTTCGGCACCGCGCGTGGGCGCGCAGAACGGACTTTTGGAGCTGGAGCGCGGGACGAAAGCCGCAGCGCTCGCGCCGGCGCTGCGTGCGATGGGGCACGCGCCGGAGGTGGTGGAGATGAACGCGGGGGTGCAGGCGGTCGCCGCCGATGCAGACGGCGTCGTCGGCTGGGCGGACCCGCGGCGGGACGGCGACGCGCGGGGAGGTTGACGGCATATGTTGCGACATCGCAACAATTAGCGTGTGCAAGGACACGGCGCGCCTCCTACCGATTTTTTGACACGACCACCGGGACGGAGATGCTGTCGGACAGCTTCATCATGAGCTGTCCGCCGCGCGTGCGGAATGTCGGCAGCGGCGGTGCGGCGCTTTCGCGGGCGGGTTCGGCGCGGCGCGGGCGCGGCTTGCGCACGCGCGGCGGCAGCGGCGGCAGCAGGTCGGGCGTGGGCGCGGCCGCCAGCATCCGGCACA
>DATAPS010000559.1:0-4986 GCA_036265085.1 Acetobacteraceae bacterium
CTTCTCGACGCCGGAGCGCTACGTCAGCGCGCTGATGGGGGTGACCGGCGCCGTCCCGGTGCTGCTGCCGCCGGTCGGATCGGCGATGATCGCGGCGCTCGACCGGCTCGACGGCGTGCTGATCAACGGCAGCCGCAGCAACGTGCATCCGGCGCTCTACGGCACGATCGAGTCGCTCACCCCCGACAAGCACGATGCGGCGCGCGACGACACCACCATCCCGCTGATCCGCGCTGCTCTCGACCGCGGCGTGCCGATGCTGTGCATCTGCCGCGGCATCCAGGAACTGAACGTCGCCCTCGGCGGCACGCTGCACCAGCAGGTACACACGCTTCCGGGCCGGGACGACCACCGCAGCGGCGGCCCCGGCGAACTCGACCATCTGTTCCGGCTCAAGCACCGCGTCCGCGTGAGCGGCCAGCTCGCCCAGATCGTCGGCGCCTCGGAAATCACCGTGAACTCGCTGCACGAGCAGGCGATCGACCGGGTCGCCGACGGTCTGGCGGTCGAAGCGGTCGCGGACGACGGCACCATCGAGGGTGTGCGCGCGCTCGGCGCGCGCTCCTTCGCATTCGGCGTCCAGTATCATCCGGAGTGGCATTGGCGGACCGACGCGCCGAGCATCGCGCTGTTCCGCGCCTTCGGAGCGGCGTGTGCCACCTATGCGACCGGCCTGGAGAAGGCGGCCTGAGCGGTGGACCTCCGCCTCGCCGGCAAGCAGGCGCTGATCACCGGCGGATCCAAGGGGATCGGCCGCGCGTCGGCGTTCTCGCTGGCGGCGGAAGGCGTCGATCTCGTGCTGACCGCCCGCAGCCCCGACGCACTGTCGGAAGCGGCTGAAGCCATACGGACGCGGCATCAGGTGTCGGTCTCGACGCTCCCGGCGGATTTGTCCCGTCAGGAGGAAGTCGAGCGCGTGGCGGTGGGAGCGGGTGACCTCGACATCCTCGTCAACAACGCCGGCGCGATCCCGCCGGGTTCGCTGGACGCGATCGACAACGAGACCTGGCGGCGGGCGTGGGACCTGAAAGTGTTCGGCTTCATCTCGCTCTGCCGCGCGCTCTACCCGACGATGGCGGCGCGCGGCGGCGGCGTGATCGTCAACATCATCGGCGCGGCCGGCGAGCGAGTCCCCTCGGAATACATCGCCGGCGCCGCCGGCAATGCGGCCCTCATGGCGTTCACCCGTGCGCTCGCCCGAGGAGCGCCGAAGGACGGGATGCGGGTGGTGGCGATCAGCCCCGGCTCAACCGCGACCGACCGGCTGATCATGCTGCAACGCGAGCGGGCACAGGCGACGCTCGGCGATCCTGACCGCTGGCCGGAGCTGACGAATGCGATGGCGTACGGCCGTCCGGCCAAGCCCGAGGAGATCGGCGATGCGGTCGCCTTCCTCGCCAGCCCGCGCTCCGCCTACACCAACGGCACGATCCTGACGATCGACGGCGGCCTGTAGGGGCTAGAGTCCCGCCAGCACCCCCGCGACGATATCCAGCGCCGCATCCAGCTCCGCCTGCGTGATCACCAGCGGCGGGCAGAGCGTCACCACGGTTCCGCCACCGATCTTGAAGCTCAGCCCGCGGGCGAGGCACGCATACAGCACCGCCTCCGCCCGCGCCGCGCTCTCCAGCTCGATCCCGAAATACAGCCCGAGCCCTCGCACGGCGCGCACGCCCGGCGAAGCCTCCGCGATCTGCCGGCACCGTTCGAGACCATGCGTCCCGAGCCTTGTCGCATGGGCGATCAGGTCCTCGTCGCGGATGACGTCCAACGTCGCCAGCGCCGCCGCGCAGCCGACGGAACTCTTCTCGTGGGTGTGGTGGCCGAGCGCCCGGTCGGCGGCGACGTTGAGGTCGCGCCGGGCGATCAGCGCCGCCATCGGGAAGATGCCGCCGCCGAGGCCCTTCCCGAGCACCAGCATGTCCGGCACGCAGCCGGTCTGCTCGGTGACGAACATCGTGCCGCAGCGCCCGAGCCCGCTTGGGATCTCGTCGAAGATGAGCAGCGCCCCATGGCGGTCGCAGGCGGCGCGGATGTGCGGCCAGAAGCCGGGCGGCGGTGGCTCCACTGTCGTCCAGCGCATCGGCTCCGCGATCACCGCGCCCACGTCGCCTTGCACTTCCAGCACGTATTCGATGTAGTCGGCGAGCCGATCGGTCGCGCGATCGTCGTCGCCGAAGAAGCGGCGGGCGAGCCCTGGCGGGGGAACGTGTTCCGCGCCCGGCAGCAGCGGGCCCGCATCGCGCCGGAAGATCGCCTCGCCGCCGACCGAGATCGCGTCGAGCGAGGCGCCGTGGAAGGCGTCCCACATGGAGACCGTCTTGTGTCGCCCGGTCGCCACGCGCGCGAGCTTCAGCGCCATGCCGATCGCCGAAGTGCCGCCCGGCGCGAACAGCACGCGGCCGAGCGGATCGGGCGCCATCTCGATGAGGCGGCGGGCGAGATCGATGGCGGCACGGTTCGTGTAGCGCCGTGGGCAGAACGGGGGCGTCGCCATCTGGCGGGTGATCGCTTCGATCACGCGGGGATGGCCGTGGCCGAGCTGGTGGACGGTGTTGCCGTGGAAATCCATGAAGCGCCGGACCGCCGTGTCGATCAGCCAGATGCCCTCGGCGCGCTCGAGCACGTCGAGGCAAGGCGTCGAGAGCGCTTGGTGGAGAAACAGATCCGCATCGGCGGCGAGCAGGGCGCGCGTCTGCGCATCCGCAACCGTCGCCATCCAGGCGACCCGGGCGCCGCCGAGATTGAGATCGCCTTCGCTGTGTTCCGCCATGCCCCGCTCCGCCCGCCCTCATCGTTGCAGGCTTGCAGGGCGGGGCCGGGGCGTCTACGGCCGCAGCATGACGACCCGGCATCAGTTCGACTGCGCGATCGTCGGCGGCGGCATCGTCGGCCTCGGCCATGCGCTCGCGGCGGTGCGCCACGGGCTGCGGACAGCGGTGATCGACCGGGATGCGCGGGCGGTCGGCGCGTCGGTGCGCAATTTCGGCTTCATCACGGTCACCGGCCAGCCGGCGGGCGCAACCTGGCGGCGGGCGATGCGCAGCCGTGACATATGGGCGCAGGCCGCCGCGAAGGCGGGCATCGTGGTGCACCATCGCGGGCTGCTGATGTGCGCGCGCCGGCCGGAGGCGATGGCGGTGCTGGAGGAATTCGCCGACGGACCGATGGGCAAGGGCTGCCGAGTCCTCGGGCGGGACGAGGTTCAGCGGTTCCGGCCGGCGCTGCGGGACGATCTCGAAGGCGCGCTCTACAGTCCGCACGAGCTGCGGGTGGAGAGCCGCGAGGCGGTCGCGCAGCTCGCCGCGTGGCTCGGGACCCAGGGCGTGACCTTCCTCAACCGGGTGGCGGCTCACGCGGTCGCGCCCGGTGTGATCGGCACTTCGATCGGGGAGGTACGCGCCGAGCGGATCGTGGTTTGTCCCGGCACCGATCTGGTCACGCTGTTTCCGGAAATCGCGGATCGGCGGCGCGTCACGCTCTGCAAGCTGCACATGATGCGCGTCGCTGCACCGGGCTGGCGGCTGCCGGCGGCCGTGATGAGCGATCTCGGGCTGATCCGCTATCTCGGCTACGCGGATTGCCCGTCGTTGGCCGCCCTTCGCGCACGGCTGGAGCGCGAGCAGACGGCATGGCTGGCGGATGGCATCCACCTGATCGCCGTGCAGGGCGCGGACGGCTCGCTGGTGGTCGGCGACAGCCACCGTTACAGTCTCGCGCCCGACCCGTTTCAGCCGCGCGACGTGGACGACCGCATCCTCGCCGAGCTGTCGGCGGTGCTGGACGTTCCGACCCCGGAGGTGATCGAGCGCTGGGTCGGCATCTATCCGTCCGGCCCCGACGTGGCCTTCACGGAATCGCCGTGCGAGGGCGTCCGGCTCGTGCTGGTGACGAGCGGTACCGGGGCGAGCACGGCGTTCGCGATCGGCGAGGAGACGCTGGCGGATCTGCTCGGACTGGCCCCGCCGCCGCATGTTCGGGAAATCGCAGGAGCGCGGGCATGAGCGGTGCGGCGAAGGTTCAGGCCGTCATCGTCGACTGGGCCGGCACGGTCATCGACCACGGCAGCCGCGCGCCGATGGGCGCCTTCGTGCGCGCGTTCAAAGAGTTTGGCGTGGACATCACCATCGCCGACGCGCGCGGGCCGATGGGCATGGCGAAGTGGGACCACATCTGGGCGCTCGGCCAGCTTCCGAAGGTGCAGGCGGGATGGCAGGGCGCGCACGGTCGGCCATTCGGCAAAGACGACGCCGACGCGATCTTCCGCGTGTTCGAGCCGATGAACGTCGCCGCTGTGCGCGACCACGCCGACTTCATCCCCGGCGCGCTCGATTCGCTTGCGGGGCTGCGGGAGCGCGGCATCCGAATCGGCAGCACCACCGGCTACACTCGGCCGATCATGGAGGTTGTCCTGCAGATCGCGGCGGCGGCGGAGTTCGCGCCGGAGATCGTGGTCTGCGCGGGGGACCTGCCGGCGGGGCGGCCCTCGCCGCTGATGATGTGGTACGCCATGGCGAAGCTGGGCGTATGGCCGGCGCGGACGGTGGTGAAGGTGGACGACACGATCGCCGGCCTCGGCGAAGGCACGGCGGCGGGGACCTGGACGGTCGGCCTCTCGCTCAGCGGCAACATGGCCGGCTATGGGGCGGAGGAGCTTGCCGCGCTACCGCCCGCGGAGATCGCCGCGATCCGGACTCGTGCCGAGGCCGAAATGCTGGGAGCCGGCGCGGATTTCGTGATCGATAGCGTCGCCGACCTGCCGGGCGTGATCGATGTCATCGATCAGCGGCTTGCGGCGGGGGCGCATCCGCGCGCAGCCTGAACCGGTACTGCACAAGGTGGGCCGTGAGCGCTCTGTCGTTCGATCCGGAAGCGGAGTGGCTGGAAAGCGATGGGCTCGGAGGCTACGCTTCGGGTACCGTGAGCGGCATCCGCACCCGCCGCTATCACGCGCTGCTGCTGTGCGCGACGCAGCCGCCCGCGAGC